>NZ_SOGD01000055.1:0-28340 GCF_004402345.1 Cryobacterium sp. TMT2-15-1
CGCGCACCACGCCCGCCCCCACGCCAGCCCCGTCCGCCCGCCCCGCGCGCCAGCCCCGTCCGCCCCACGCCCTCCGCTGCGGCATCCGTTGCCCCGAAACCTGCCGCACACTCCGCCCCTGCTCGCCGCCGAGCCCCCGCTGTACACTTTTCGAGGGCGTCGCGCATGGGTGACGTCAAGCTCCGGGCCACGACTACGGCCCCGAGTCGACACAAAGGAAACACACCCCACATGACGACACTTCCCCGCCTGGTTGCCTTCGATCTCGATGACACGCTCGCCGCATCCAAGTCGCCGCTGGACCCGCGCATGGCGGAACTCATGGTCAGCCTGCTCGGCGTCGTCGACGTATGCGTCATCTCCGGCGGGCAGATCGCCCAGTTCCACATGCAGTTGATCGACAACCTCGACACCGTGAATGAAGACATCCTCTCGCGCCTGCACCTGATGCCCACCTGCGGCACGCAGTACTACCGGCACGCCGACGGCGCCTGGAACCAGATCTACGCCGAATACCTGACCGACGCCGAGAAGACGGATGCCCTCCGCGCCGTCGAGATCTCCGCGCGTTCGCTGGGCTACTGGGAGAGCGACACCTGGGGCCCGATCCTCGAGGACCGCGGCTCGCAGATCACCTTCTCCGCTCTCGGCCAGGCCGCCCCGGTCGCCGCGAAAGCCGCGTGGGACCCCACCGGCGAGAAGAAAAACACCCTGCGCGAAGCCGTGCAGGGGCTACTGCCCGACCTCGAGGTGCGCTCCGGCGGCTCCACCTCGGTGGACATCACACGTCGCGGCATCGACAAGGCCTACGGCATGCTCAAGCTCGCCGCCCTCACCGGCGTTCCCCTCGACGACATGCTGTTCGTCGGCGACCGCCTCGACGAAAACGGCAACGACTACCCGGTCAAGGTTCTCGGCGTGGAATGCGTCGCCGTGGAGGGTTGGGAAGACACGGCCGCGTTCCTTGAGACGCTGATTCCTCAGCTCGAGGCCGCCGCCGCCGCCTCCTCGGCCGCCGAAGCTTCCGCCTGACGGATGCTGCTCACCGGACCCCGCGATGAACTCCCATATCCGGTGAGGATAGGCCGGGCTATGTTGTCGACACCGTTCTCCCGAGCGGCCACAGGAGGCAACCCGAATGCCAAGCGGAGCCAGCGAACTGCGCCACAAAACCCCCGATCCGGTGCTCGAAGCGCTGCGTAAACGTCACCCCTGGCGCATCGCCATGGGTGTGGTCGCCACGGTTGTGCTGGTCACGATTGCCGCGGGAGGCATTTACGCATATACCCTCACCCGGGCCTTCGATAGCGGCACCGAAAAGATCTCGAACGCTTTTCCCTCCGAGACCGTCCGCCCGGCGGCCGGGCAGTCCGCGACGACGGAACCGGGCGCCACGGCAACGGATGCCCCCGCCCCCGTCGACCCGTCTGCGGCCCTGGACGCGGTTCCCGCCGGGCAGGCGCAGAACATCCTCCTATTGGGATCGGACACCCGCGGCGCCACCGGGAAGGACCTCGCCGACATCCGTGGCGAGCGTTCGGACACCATGATGGTGGTGCACGTGCCGGCCGATCGCAAGAACCTCTTCGTCATGTCGATCCTGCGCGACAGCTGGGTCGAGGTGCCTGGGCACGGGCCGGCGAAGATCAAGGCCGCGCTCTCCTGGGGAGGGGTGCCGCTGGCCGTGCAAACCGTGGAAAACCTGCTCGGCACCCGCATCGATCACGTGGCCGTGGTCGACTTCTCCGGGTTCGAACAGGTGACGGATGCCCTCGGCGGCGTCAACGTCGACAACCCGATCGGTTTCGACTCGTACCACCTCAAGGGGCACTTCTTCGGCAAGGGGTTGCAGCACCTGACCGGCTCGGAGGCCATCGCCTTCGCGCGAGAACGGTATGCCTTCCAGGACGGCGACTTCCAGCGGGTGTGCAACCAGCAGCTCATCATCAAGAGTCTGCTTTCCGCCGCGATGCACAGGTCCGTGCTCGCCGATCCGGTAAAGACGTCGGGTTTGTTGGAGACGGTCACGCCCTATCTCGCCATGGACGACGGCTTCAACTCCGCCTACCTGACGTCGCTGGCCTGGGAGCTGCGCGAACTGCGGCAGCCGCAGGTCACGTTCTTCACGATGCCGACCGACGGAACGGGAACATCGGGCGACGGCCAGTCGATCGTGAACGTGGACTGGGAGGGTCTCGACGCCGTGCGCGAGGGCTTCCAGACCGACACCTTGAGTGCCTACCGGCCGGAGCTGCAGACAATCGGGTAGCGGTGCGCCCGGCTCCGGCTCGCCTCCGGCGGCCTGCGGGCCTGGCGACAGGTGGCTTGCAGGGAGACGGATGCCGCGCGCGGCTGTGCGGCCCACGCCGCCGCCGTCCTCGCCCGAGCGGATGCCGCGCGTGGCGACCCGCTTGCCGCCGCACTGGCGGGCCTGTCCGGCATCGAGGTTGCGCCCCAGGACGTCGCGGTGGCGGTGCAGCATGCGGTTGCGCTGTACGTGTCCGGCGACATTTCCGGTTGCGACGTCGCGGTGCAGCACGCACTCGCGCTGTACCCCTCCGAGCCGACCGCCCTGCGTCTGCGCGACATCCTCTTCTCCCAGTAGGCCCGCCCCTGCTCGTCCCGCCCCACTCGGGTCGGGCTGGCAGCTGCGGCTAACTCAGGAGAAACCCGGCCGAGATCATCCGTCGCCGCGGGTTTCCGGGGGCTGTGCCGGGCATCCAGCCCAGGTCTCCTGAGTTAGCCACCGGTGAGGCCGGTGGCCGGTGCCTCAGCTGGTATAACTCCTGCAATTCGCGGCCGGAGGGTCACGCCTGGCCGGGCCGGGCACATCCGTCAGAATCTGCGGGTGTTATGCACGCCGGCGGGGGCTAACTCAGGAAAACCGGTCCGGCTGCGGCTTGCGCCCCCGGAATTACACAACGGATACCGAGGCCCATCCCGGATCTCCTGAGTTAGCCACAGAAAGAGCCAGTGCGAGTGCCGACGGGCACCCCGGCGCACACCCGCACCAGCACTGCAGTCCCCGTCAGCGCCCGCGGCCGCCGCGCAACAGAACCAGCCCGAGCACCGTGCCGACCGCGGCCCCGATCGTGTTCGCGACCACATCGGCGAGGGTGGCGAAGCGGTCCGGCAGGAAGATCAGCTGCCCGAGTTCGATGGCGCAGCTCGCCGCGAATCCGACCAGCACGGCCAGCCCCCACCGTCGTGCGCCGGCCACGAGCACGACGAACAGGCCGACCGGCACGAACAGGGCGATGTTGGCGATGAACTCGACCAGGCCGTAGCGCACCCAGCCGGGCGCGCCGTGTTCCTGCAGCCAATCGATAAGGGCCAGCAGTGAGTCGTACGCCGCCCGGTCGACCGGCACCGGCCAGAACGCGATGAAGGCCAGCGCGACCAGATAGGTGAGCATGAGCCAGGGCGCCCACCGGCGCAGCCGGGTGTGCGCGGCTCCGCCCGCCGCGGCGGGGCCCGGCGGTGTCGGCGGGGGAGTGCGACTCGCGTCGGTCATGTCTCGCCTCCCGGTACGTCACGGTCGGCAAACCGACGGCGCCGGGACCTGACCGCAACACTGTCGATCTATCCACCGTAGACGCGTCCGCGCACGGGACCTCGCAAATACGCTCTGAGCCGAAGGATGCCCACCGCCGACCGTTTCCATTCCGGTCGAGAGTGACCGGTAATGCGGGCGCTCTCGACCGGAACGGGCACCCTCACGACGGGAACCGAGCCCTACCGCTCGGCCGACACCCGCTTCGGCAGAACGAACACGAGCAGCAGCGCCAGCACGCTGAACGCGGCGCTCACGCCCATGGCCGCGGTGGCGCTGTCGGTGAAGCCGGCGGCGACGGCCTCCGCGCCGGGGCCGGCCACGACCAGGGTGCCGAAGAAGACGCTGCCGATCACGGCGATGCCCACGGCGCTGCCGATCCGCTGCATGACGCCGACCACGCCGCTGGCCGCACCGGCCTCGGAGCGGTCCACGGTCGCCACGATGAACTGGGCGTTCGGCGCGATGAAGAACCCGCTGCCGAGGCCCGCGATCAGCAGCGGCGGCAGCAGCTCCCAGTTGGTGATCTCGGGGCCGATCAGGAGCAGGGCGAGCCAGATCCAGATCAGACCGACGGTGACCAGGGATACGCCGATCACCAGAACGGTGCGGCCGAGCCGCTGCGCCAGCCGGTTGCTCTGCGAGGCCCCGATGATGGTTCCGATCGCGAACGGGATCGACACCAGCCCCGACTCGAGGGCGGTGTGCCCGAGCCCAGCCTGCCAGAGAATCGAAATGGTGAAGAAGATGCTGGTGAACGCCGCGAAATAGACCAGGGCGAGCACAATGCCGCCGGTGAACGCCGGATGCCGGAACAGCTTCGGCGGCACCAGCGGGCTCTTGCCCCACCGGGTGTAGGCGACCTCCCAGAAGCCGAACGCCACGATCAAAAGCGCGCCCGCGGCGAGGGTCAGGTAGGTCCAGAGCGGCCAGCCCCGGTCCTCACCCTCGATCAGTGGAACGAGCAGCGCCACGAGTCCGGTGGAGATCAGCACCAGGCCCACCCAGTCGATGCCGCCGCTCGGGGTGCCCGGAGCGCGTTCGGAGCCGGCCGGGAGCAGGATCGCCGCCGCGACGAGGGCGACGATGCCGATCGGTAGGTTGACCCAGAAGACCAGGCGCCATCCGTTCTCGTCACCGAAGGCCTCGATGATCAGGCCGCCGACGATCGGGCCGAGCGCCGTGGACACGCCGATCACCGTGCCCATGATCGCGAAGGCCTTGCCGCGGGTGATGGGCGGGAACAGAAGCTGGATCACAGCGGTCACGGCCGGCACGAACATGCCGCCGGCAAGCCCCTGCACGACCCGGGCGATGATCAGCTGCAGATCGTTCTGCGCGAGCCCGCAAGCCAGGCTGGCCAGGGTGAACAGCAGCAGACCGGTGAAGAAGACCCACTTGTGGCCGATGCGGTCGCCGAGCCGCCCGGCCGGGATCAGCGCGATCCCGAAGGCGAGCGCGTAGCCGGAGATGATCCAGGAGAGGGTGGCCTCCGAGGCATCCAGGCTGGTACGGATGGTCGGAAGCGCCACATTCACGATCGTGGTGTCGAGCAGCGCCATGAACATGCCGGCCAGCAGCACGATCAGGGCCTGCCAGGCATGCCGTGGGATAGCGACAGGTGCGGGGAGACCCGGGCTGGAATCGGTCATGACATGATCCTCTCGCGCTTCTGGCCGCGCCGGCCCGGCCGCACCAAACACCAACTACCAAACACCAACTACAAAAACCCCCACTCCGAAGAGTGAGGGTTTTGCATATCTGTCGGGGTAACAGGATTTGAACCTGCGACCTCGTCGTCCCGAACGACGCGCGCTACCAAGCTGCGCCATACCCCGATGGCCCGTAAGCCTTGACAAGTATAACCCCCCGGATGCCCTACCACGACCATCCGGCGCCGAGCCTGCCGAGACCCCCGCTACGCCGCCGTCAGCGTGAGCAGGGTCGCCTCCGGCGCGCAGGCAAACCGCACCGGCGCGTAGATCGACGTGCCGAGCCCCGCGGACACGTTCAGGTACGACGTGTGCAGTCCGGAGTCCCAGAGGCTGAGGCCCTTGACCTGCTTGCGCGGGATGTCGCAGTTGGTGACGAGGGCGCCGTACCGGGGAACGCACACCTGCCCGCCGTGCGTGTGCCCGGCCAGGATCAGCTGGGCGCCATGGTTGACGAACGAGTTGAGCACCCGCTGGTAGGGCGCGTGGGCGACGCCCACCGTGAGCGTCGACCGCGGCGGGGTCGCCTCCTCGGGGTCGGGCCAGTGCTCCTCCGACAACGGGTCGTTCGCGCGCAGGTCGTCGATCGCCCGCGTGATCAGGTCGAGGCGGTCGAGCCCGATGTGCGGGTCGTCCACCCCGAACAGCTCCAGATGGGTGCCGTTGATGTCGAGCGCGGCCGCAGCGTTGTCGAGGTCGACCCAACCGAGGTCGCCGAACACCCGGTGCAGGTGAGCGATGTCGAGCTTCTCGTGTAAGGCCGAGCGAAGCGTCGACGGGGCACGGAAATACCGCATCGGGTTCTTCAACTGCGGTCCGTAGTAGTCGTTCGACCCGTTGACGAAGATGCCCGGAATGCCGCGGAACGGTTCGAGGGCATACTCGATCCCGGAAATGCCGTCGGCGTGACCGAGGTTGTCGCCCGTGTTCACGACCAGGTCCGGCTCGAGGTCGGCCAAGCCGCGCACCCAGTCCTGTTTATCCCGCTGCCACGGTGCCATGTGCAGGTCGGAGAGGTGGAGCACCTTGATCGGGGCGGATCCCGGCGCGAGGACCGGAACGAGAACCTCGCGGAGGGTGAACATGCGGCGCTCCACGAGAGAGCCCCAGGCGAACGCGGCGACTCCGGCCGCGGCTACCACCCCGGCGCTGACGGCCAGTGAGGTGCCTGCGGAGTTGGCGCGGGTCATCCGTTGCCCCCGCCGTTTGCGTCGGGTTTCGCGTCGGGTTTCGCGCCGGCGGCAAGCTTGCCGACCACGATCGTGACGGCGCTGCCCGCAGCGGCGCCGGAGCCGGCGGTCGGTGTCATGGAGAGCACCGTGCCGACCTGCTTCGGGTCGGTGACGTCCTGCTCCTGCTTGACGATGCCGAAGCCCGCCAGGGTGGAGGTGGCTTCGGCCTCGGTCTTGCCCACGACATCGGGCACGATCTTGAGCGCGCCGTTGCTGGAGTAGACGGTCACGGTCGATCCGCGGCTGGCGCTGCTGCCGCCGGCCGGGTCGGTGCGGGCCACGGTGCCGGCGGGCATCTCGGAGTCGGTCACACCGCCGTCGACCACGTCGAAGCCGGCCGAGGTCAGGGTGGAGGTGGCTTCGCTCATCGACTTGCCGCGCAGGTCGGGAACCGGAATCTGAACGGCCTGCAGCACCTTGTTGGATGCCTCGGCGAAGGCGTCTCCGCCGTACTTCGCGTTCGCGACGCTCATCACCTCCGGCCACATGCGGTGACGGGCGGTGGCGGCCGTGCCGCCCTCCCAGTCGTCCACGAGACGCTGGTTGATGTCGCCGGTGACGCTGACGACGCCGATCACCGTGGCGACCTTGCTGCTCGCGCCGCTCATCCAGGTGTCCTTGTTGCCGTCGGTGGTTCCGGTCTTGCCGATCATCGGCACCTTCGGGGAGGTCGCGGAATTCGACGCGCGTCCCGAGCCTTCGGTCATCACCTTTTGCATGGCATACGTCATGCCGGCGTCGACCTCAGGGGTGACCGCCTGGGTGCATTTGGTCTGCGGCGGGGTCATGTCGGTGCCGTCCCCGCCGACGATCCGGTCGATCACGATCGGGCTGCAGCTGAGGCCGTTGTTGGCGATGCCGGCGAAGGCGATGGCCATGCTGAGCGGCGCGACCTCGTTCGTGCCGAGCACGGCCGAGGGACCTTGTTCGAGAGGCTTCAGGTCGGCGCGGCCCACTCCGAAGGAGTTGGCCATCGTGGCGATGCCGCACTGGTCCAGCTTCTTCGCCATGCCGATGAAGCCGGTGTTGATGGAGTCGATCGTCGACTGCAGCGCGCTGTAGTTGGTGCCGGGCTCGTTCGCGTCGTTCTTGGGGTTGAAGACATAGCTCTGGTTGCCTTCACAGCTGTTCTTGAACACGCCCCAGTCGCTCTTGCGGCGGGAGTCGACGCGCTCGTTGAGCGTGTGCCCCTGGGTCAGCCACTCGGCGAGGGTGAAGACCTTGTAGGTCGAGCCGGGCTGGAACCCGAGCGAGCCGCCCTCGTTGTAGTTGGTGTTGTAGTTGATGCCCGTGTAGTCATTGTTGTTCTCGGTCACGGCCGGGTCCTGGCTGTAATCCTTGTTCTGGGTCATGGCCAACACTCGGCCGGTGCCCACCTCGACGCTGGTGATCACACCGCCCACGTCCCAGTCCCCGTACTGCTTCGGCACGTGCTTCTTCATGGTGGTCTCGGCGGCGTTCTGCAGGTCGAGGTCGAGCGTGGTGTAGATCTCGTAGCCGCCACGACGGAAGTTGGCCATGCGGGTGTCTTCGTCTTCACCGAAGGAGGGGTCATTCTGCAGGGTGTTGACGACCAGGTCGCAGAAGTAGGCGCTGCCGCCCGCTGTCGCACACCCGGTGCTGGGTTCCGTGATGGTCGGCTCGATCACGGTGGCCAGGGCGGCGTCGTGGTCTTCCTGGGTGATCTTCTGATACTTGAGCATCTCGCCCAGGATGTAGTCGCGGCGTTCCTTGTTGGCGGCATACCCGTTGGCGACGCCGTTGGTTTCGCTGTCCGGGTTGTCGAGCTGGAACTTGACCGGGTTGTTCACGATCGCCACCAGGCTCGCCGCCTGCGCCAGTGACAGGCCCGCGGCGCTGGTGTTGTAGTAGTAGTTGGCGGCCGATTCGATGCCGTAGACCGTGCCGCCGAAACCGGTGATGTTCAGGTACTGGCGAAGGATGTCGTCTTTCGCGTACTGCTTCTCCACGCCGATGGCGAGGCGCATCTCCTTGAGCTTGCGGTCGGGGGTGGTCTCCGTGGCCGTGTCGTAGCAGCTCATGCGCTTCTTTTCGTCGGCCAGAGCCTCGCATTTCTGCACCTGCACGTTTTTCACGTACTGCTGGGTGATCGAGGAGCCACCGCGCGCGGTGCCGGTGGCCACGGTGCTCACGACGCCCTTGACGGTGCCCTCGAGGTCGATGCCGCCATGCTCATAGAAGCGCGGGTCCTCGCCCGCGATCACGGCATCCTTCACGAACGGGCTGATCGCGTCCCACTCGACTTCCACCCGGTTCTGATCGTAGAACGAGGCCAGAAGCAGGGGGCTGCCGTCGGCGTTGGTCGCGTAGATGTTGCTCTTCTGTGCCAGCTGGTCGATCGCGAGGTAGTCGGGGAGGCTCTCGAACATGTTGATCGTGTTCGTGGCTGTCATGCCGGAGAGGGCCAGAGCGGGGGTGACAGCGGCGGCGACGAGGACGCCGGCCACGGCGCTCATCCCGACGAAACCGAGGAACCCGCCGAGCGCTCCACTAACCGTACGATTTTTGGCAGACATACTATTGAGACTAAGTGCTAAATCTGAAAAATCGCCTGAATCGGAGCCTTATGCCTGCCTGGGAGTACCTTACGACGCCGCTGATGATTCACAACACAGCTGCTATTTTGAACAATTGGGGCTCGGAGGGCTGGGAGCTCGTGCAGGTCGTTCCCGGACCCGAGGGTGGGCTTGTCGCCTACCTCAAGCGCCCCGTCGCCACCGAAGGAGCCTGAGGCGTGGCGCAGATCGCTGCCCGAATGGCCGAGCTCGGCATCGAGCTGCCGAGCGTCGTGCCGCCCGTGGCCAGCTATGTGCCGGCCGTGGTCTCCGGCTCGCTGGTGTTCACCAGCGGTCAGCTGCCGATGATCTCGGGGGCGCTGCCGGCCACCGGCAAGGTCGGCGACGGCCACGGACTCGTGCCGGCCGCCGACGCCCATGACTACGCCCGGCAGTGCGCGCTCAACGCGCTTGCCGCCATCCAGGCCGCGATCGGATCGCTGGACCGAGTGACGCAGGTCGTCAAGGTCACCGGGTTCGTCGCATCCGACCCGTCGTTCACCGGCCAGCCCGGTGTCGTCAACGGTGCCTCCCAGGTTCTCGGCGAGATCTTCGGCGACCGGGGCGTGCATGCCCGCTCGGCCGTCGGCGTCGCCGTGCTGCCGCTGGATTCCCCGGTCGAGCTGGAGCTCATCGTCTCCTTCGCCTGAGCCCCAGAAAGCGGGCAGGCCCACTGGGCCTGCCCGCTTTCGTGTGTCTACTCGGGTGCGTGTCTGCTCGGGTGCGTGCCCGAGCGAATTGGTTAGACGCCGGTTACTTCAGGGTGGACATGATCGCCGTCATCACCGAGGTGTCAGCGAGGGTGGTGGTGTCGCCGACCTCGCGGCCCTCCGCGACATCCTGCAGCAGACGCCGGATGATCTTGCCCGAGCGCGTCTTCGGCAGCTCGCTCACGATGAAGATCTGACGGGGTCTCGCGATGGCACCGATCTGCTGGGACACGTGCGCCCGCAGCACGGCCTGGATGTCCGCGTGCGAGGACTCCTCCAGGTGGCTGTACTTGATGATGACGAACGCCACCACCGCCTGGCCGGTCGTGTCGTCGTGCGCGCCGACCACGGCCGCCTCGGCGGTCATCGGGTGCGCCACCAGCGACGACTCGATCTCGGCCGTGGACAGGCGGTGCCCCGACACGTTCATCACGTCGTCGACCCGGCCGAGCAGCCAGATCTCCCCGTCCCGGTCGAGGCGGGCGCCGTCACCGGCGAAGTAGCGCGGGTTCTCCGAACCGAACTTCTCCCAGTACGTCTCCTTGAAGCGCTCCGGGTCACCCCAGATGCCGCGCAGCATCGACGGCCACGGTTCGGTCACCACGAGCAGGCCACCGTTGTCGCGGCCCACGTGGTTTCCCTCGTCGTCGAGCACGTCGATCACGACGCCGGGGATCGGGCTCTGCGCCGATCCGGGCTTGGTCGTCGTCACACCGGGCAGGGCGGAAATCATGATCGCGCCGGTCTCGGTCTGCCACCAGGTGTCGACCACCGGCGCGACATTGCCGCCGATGACCTCGCGGTACCACATCCACGCCTCCGGGTTGATGGGCTCGCCCACCGAACCGAGCAGGCGCAGGCTGGTCAGGTCGAAGCCCTGCGGGATCTGGCGACCCAGCTTCATGAAGGTACGGATGGCCGTGGGCGCCGTGTACAGGATGCTCACCTTGTACTTCTCAACGATTTCCCACCACCGGCCGGGGTGCGGGGTGTCCGGGGTGCCCTCGAAGAGCACCTGGGTGGCGCCGTTGGCGAGCGGGCCGTAGACCACGTAGCTGTGGCCGGTGATCCAGCCAACGTCGGCGGTGCACCAGTAGACATCCGTCTCGGGGTGCAGGTCGAACACGTTCTTGTGGGTGAAGGCCACCTGCGTGAGGTAACCACCGGTGGTGTGCAGGATGCCCTTGGGCTTGCCGGTGGTTCCGGACGTGTAGAGGATGAACAGCGGGTTCTCGGCCGGGAAGCCCAGCGCCTCATGCTCTCCCGCGACCGAGGCGAGCTCGTCGTGCCACCACAGGTCGCGGTCGAACCACTCCACGAAGCCGTCGGTGCGCTTGACCACGAGCACGTTGCGCACGGTGGTCTCGCCGCCCTCCAGGGCTGCGTCGACGGCCGGCTTGAGAGCGGACGCCTTGCCCTTGCGGTAACCACCGTCGGCGGTGATCACGAGCACGGCGCTGGCGTCATCGATGCGCGAACGGAGGCTTTCGGCGCTGAAACCACCGAAGATGACCGAGTGCACGGCGCCGATGCGGGCCACGGCGAGCATCGAGATGACGGCCTCCGGGATCATCGGCAGGTAGATCGCGACGCGGTCCCCGGCATTCACGCCGAGTTTTGTCAGCACATTCGCAGCACGCTTCACTTCGGCAGTGAGCTCGGCATATGTGATGTCGCGGGAGTCTCCCGGCTCACCCTCGAAGTGCAGCGCCACCCGGTCGCCGTTGCCGGCCAGCACGTGCCGGTCGAGGCAGTTCCAGGCCACGTTCAATTCGCCGTCTTCGAACCATTTGGCGAACGGTGGATTGGTCCAGTCCAGGGTTTTTGTGAACGGCTTATGCCAGTGCAGAAGCTCGCGGGCCTGATCAGCCCAGAATTTCAAACGGTCGTCCGCTGCGTCCTGATAGATCTGCGGCTTCGCGATGGATTGTGCGGCAAATTCCGGTGTCGGCGGGAATCTGCGGGATTCATGGAGAAGGTTATCGATCTTGACGCTCATACGTATGTCGCTCCTTTGCGATGCGCTGCGTGTATCGGGCGCGTTAATCAAGCCCCTCCTGAACCCTACACGGCGACATGTGTCGCCCAGGTTGCGCAGAATGGCGGCGAGTTCCCACCCCCAATTGTGGTCTCATCAGGCGCCCGGGTTCTGTGTCCTCATTTATGAGGACACAGGGGACTTGCGCATCTGTAATTCCCCTTGTACATTGATTCTCGTCCGAACGAAAGTTTTGACCTGCGGTGTGTCTGGTTCCCCCCAATCAGCGCACTGCCGAGGCGGCACCTGTTCCCCCCAATAGGTGCCGCCCCCCTTTTTTTAACCGGTGGTTTTTCGCGGTGGTGCGTCCCGGTCCTCCCCAGTCGCCGGTCGGCTCGGGTTCTCCTCGATCCGGCGCAGGGGCCGGCGGCGCTCCCACCGCCGATCTAACGTCGGGGCATGCCCGAGCCGTTCGTCGCCGTCCCGTCGTATCGCAGGGCCGTGCCTGCCCGCCCTTCCGTCGACGCTCCCGACCGCCGCACGGATGCCTCGCCGCCCGGTGTGCCCAGCCCCGGTGTGCCCAACCCCGGTGTGCTCCCGGCGATCCGGCCCCTCGACGTATCCGTGCTCGGCCCGCTCGCCGAGTTCGCCGCCGACGGCGAGGTCACCGATCTGTTCGTCAACGGCGTCGCCGGGCTGTGGGTGGATGCCGGCCACGGGCTGCTGCACGACCCGCAGTGGAGCAGCCCGGAACCGGCTGTGCGGGAACTGGCGGTGCGCCTGATCGCACTCGGTGGGCGTCACATCGACGAGGCCAGCCCCTGCGTCGATGTGCGGCTGTCCGACGGCATCCGGGTGCATGCGGTGCTGCCGCCGGCGTCGAGCACGGGCACGCTGCTGTCCATCCGGTTGCCTCGCGCCGAGCGGCTGAGCCTGGCCGCGCTCGCCGCCGAGGGTCTGTTCGGGGTGGGGGAGGCATCCGTCGCCGTCGCCGACCGGCTGCGCGCGGCCGTGCACCGGCGCGAGAACCTGCTCATCACGGGAGCCGCCGGCAGCGGCAAGACCACCCTGCTCGCGGCGCTGCTGGGCGAGGCACCGCCTGGGGAGCGCATCGTGGCCATCGAGGACGTCGCCGAACTGCGCATCGACCACCCGCATGTCGTGGCGCTCGAAGCTCGGCAGCCGAACCTCGAGGGGGCCGGCCGGATCGGCCTGGAAAGTCTCCTGCGCGAGGCGTTACGGATGCGCCCCGACCGGCTGGTGCTCGGCGAATGCCGCGGTGCCGAGATCCGGGAGCTGCTGGCCGCGCTCAACACCGGCCACGACGGCGGCGCCGGCACCCTGCACGCGAACTCCCTGCACGACGTTCCGGCCCGACTCGAGGCCCTCGGCGCTCTCGCCGGACTGAGTCCGGAAGCGGTGGCCCGGCAGGCGGTGAGCGCGATCGGGTTGGTGCTGCACCTCGAGCGCCGCGAGGGCCGCCGCCGGCTCGCCCCGCTCGGCCGGTTCGCGCTGGACGCCCGGGACCGCCTGCAGGTGATCGCCGCGTCCCCGGAGAACCGCTTGGCCCCGGGGGAGTCCGGCCCGCCCAGACCGGTCCGCACACACGGGCGGCGGGCCGCCGCGCCCGCCGACACTGGAGAGTCGGAATGAGAGTCGGCACGTGGCTCGGCGTGAGGCGACGGCACGGTCCGGCCAGCCCGGCCATCGAGGAGGTGGCGCAGGTGACCCAACGCATCGCGGTTCTCCTCGCCGCCGGCGTCTCCCCGGCATCCGCGTGGGCCTACCTCGAACCCGTCGCTTCGCACCCCGTCGGCGAACAGTCTCTGTCGCCGACACCGCCCTCATCGGGGGCGCAGATCATCCGGGCGGCGGCCGACGCCGGGCGCCGCGGCGACAACATCGCCGACGCCGTGGCCGCCGAGGCCCGCGCACTGGGCGGCCAGATCGGCACCGCCTGGCTGGGCCTCGCCGCGGCCTGGCAGGTGGCCACCCAGGCCGGAGCGCCGCTGGCCTCCTGCCTGCGGCAACTGGCGTCATCCTTCCGGGACCTCGGCCAGTTGCACGCCGACCTCGCCGTGGCGCTCGCCGGTCCGAGCGCCACGGCACGGATGGTCGCGTTACTGCCGGTCGTCGGTGTGCTGTTCGGCAGTCTTCTCGGCTTCAACACGCTGCAGACGCTGTTCCTCACCGCACCCGGTTGGGCCTGCCTCGCCGGCGGCGGCGCCCTCATGGTGGCGGCGGACCGCTGGAACCGGTGGTTCGTGAACTCCGCCCGGGCACGGGACCCGACCCCCGGGCTCGAACTGGACCTCACCGCCATTGCCATGACCGGCGGCGGCTCCGTCGACCGCGCCCGAGCCCTGGTCGACGCGGCGGCAGAGCGGTTCGCCCTGCACCGCACGGACTCGGCGGCCAGCATCGACCAGGTGCTCGCTCTGTCGGTGCGCGCCGGAGTTCCCGCCGCGGAGCTGTTGCGAAGCGAGGCCGACCAGCTGCGCCGGCAGGCCCGCAGCGACGGCCAGCACCGGGCCGCCACCCTCGCGGTCACGCTCATGATCCCGCTCGGGGTGTGCGTGCTGCCCGCATTCATGCTGATCGGAGTGCTGCCGCTGTTGATGACCGTCCTCTCGTCCACAGTGCTCGTTTTCTGAAGTTCTGCACCGAAGCGAGCGGCTGTCGGTGTTCCGCCCTCGCCCGCGCCAGTCTGAGACCACTCGTGCCGCCCACACACCGCGTCGCCCGACGCGAGAAGGAGACGAACGAATGCCCACCAACGAACCGACCACCGACCCCGGTCTCGGCCACGATTCTCTCCGCGGGGCGGCACCGGCACCCCGGCTTCCGCGCCCCGACCGGTTCCGGCTTACGCGCGGCCTGCACGCCGAGACGGGTGCAGCCACCGCCGAATACGCCGTCGCCACGATGGCGGCGGTCGGATTTGCCGGCCTGCTGATCGTCATCCTGCGCGGCGACGAGGTGCGTGGCATCCTGACCGATCTGGTGCGCAATGCGCTTTCCGTGGGGTAGCCGCCGGCCCGACGGGCACTCCGACGGGCACTACAACGACGCCCCGAGCGCCCGAAGCCGCCCGCGGCGCCGCCCCAGCCCCAGGGACCGCCCCCGCGACCGCGGCAGCGTCACCGCCGAGTTCGCGACGGTCGTCCCAGCCGTACTGCTCGTGCTCGCCTGCTGCCTGGGCGCCCTGCAGGTGATCGGCCAGCAGGTGCGCCTCACGGATGCCGCGGCCGACGCCGCCCGGTCCCTTTCCCGCGGCGACAGCGTCGACCGGGCCTCTGGGCTGGTGCAGCGGGCGGTGCGGGGTGCCTCGATGACCCCGGAGCGCCGGGGAGAGTTCGTCTGCGTAAACCTGCGCGCACCGAGCTCGTTCGGCGCTTTCGCGGCCTTCGGCCTTACGCTCCGGGCCGGGTCCTGCGCGCTCGGCGGTGGCCGGTGAGGCCCCGCCGGGGGAGGTCCCGGACGCTGACTTCCCGGGCTGTACGGCGGCGGCGGACCGTGACTCGCCGGGGTGTGCGGCGGCACTGGTCAGCACCCGAGCGCGGCTCGGGCACGGTGCTTGCTGTCGGGGTGCTGGGCGCGGTCATGCTCCTGACGGCGGTGCTGCTGCCGCTGTTCGCCGCGCTGGTGGTCGGCCAGGCGGTGCAGGGGGCAGCGGATGCCGCGGCGCTTGCCGCCGCCGACACCGCCTCGGGCGCCGTGGCCGGGGTTCCCTGCGCGGCGGCGGCCGAAGCCGCGAGGTTGAACGGGGCATCCGTCACCGTCTGCACGGTGGACGGGCTGATCGCATCGGTGACCGCGGTGCGCGGCTACCTCGGGTTCGAGCTGGGCGCGCAGGCACGGGCCGGGCCGCCCGATTCGCCCGTCGGCCCCGCCGGCTGACCTCGTCTCTGCCGGCGGGAGAGCGGCCGGCGGCTCAGTCGAAGAGGGCCTCGATGTAGCGATAGTCCACGGCGGTGGGTCGATCCGGGAATGTGCTGGAGTCGAATTCGAGGCCGGAGCCGCGCAAATAGAGGTAGCGCTTGCTGCCGTCGGCGGGGATCTCGATCCGCGGCCGGGGATCGCCGGATTCCAGGAACTGGGTGGTGACTGTCTTGCCTTGGAGGGGGCCGTCCGTGAGCTTCGCGGTGTACGTGCCCGTCGCTGAATTCGCCATGCTCCAATTGTCTCCGGCAGCGCAGGCCTGGCAACCCCCAATGGTCTCGCGCGGCGTGGTCGATTAGGCAGGCACCATATTGAAGTGTGTATGGTGTGCCATGGCCCACTTGGACCCGTACCTATAAAGAGGAGTCTGGTGCCAGGCACTAAGAAGCTGGTCATTGTCGAATCGCCGACGAAGATGAAATCGATCGCCGCGTACCTGGGCGACGGATACGAGGTCTTGTCCTCGGTCGGTCATATTCGCGACTTGATCGAGCCCAAGAACCTGCCACCCGAACTGAAAAAGGGTCCACTCGGCAAGTTCTCGGTCGACGTGGAAAACGGTTTCGAGCCGTACTACGTCGTGTCCGACGCGAAGAAGAAGACCGTGGCCGAACTCAAACGGGCCATGAAGAACGCCGACGAACTCCTGCTCGCAACTGATGAGGACCGCGAAGGCGAGGCCATCGCCTGGCACCTGTTGCAGGTCCTGCAGCCCAAGGTGCCGGTCAAGCGCATGGTCTTCCACGAAATCACCAAGGAAGCCATCCTTCAGGCGAAGGACAACACCCGCGACCTCGACACCGCCCTCGTCGACGCGCAGGAGACCCGGCGCATCCTCGACCGCATCTACGGCTACGAGATTTCCCCCGTGCTGTGGCGCAAGGTCGGCCCCGGCCTGTCCGCCGGCCGCGTGCAGTCCGCGGCCACCCGCCTCGTCGTCGAGCGCGAACGCGAGCGCCTCGCGTTCGTGTCGGCCGGCTACTGGGACCTGATCGCCCAGCTCGCTCCCGGCGCGTCCCGGACGGATTCCGCGTTCCAGTCGAAGCTCGTGCGCCTGGGCGGGGAGCGCATCGCCTCCGGCGGCGATTTCGACGACCTCGGCCGGCTGAAACCCAAGGTGACGGCGGTCACGCTCGACGAGGCATCCGCCCTCGCCCTGGCCACCGCCCTCAAGGAACCGTCGGTCGCCCTGACCGTGACGAAGGTGACCGCCAAGCCCTACCGTCGCAGCCCGGCCGCGCCCTTCACCACCTCGACCCTGCAGCAGGAGGCGGCCCGCAAGCTGCGCTTCACCGCCCGCCAGACCATGAGCGTGGCCCAGTCGCTCTACGAAAACGGGTACATCACCTATATGCGAACCGACTCGCCGTCGCTGTCGCAGCAGGCGATCACGGCCGCGCGCACCCAGGCGGCGGCGCTCTACGGCCCCGAAACGGTGCCCGACAAGCCTCGCCTGTACAAGGGCAAGAGCAAGAACGCCCAGGAGGCGCACGAGGCGATCCGTCCGTCCGGCGACACGTTCCGCACCCCTCCGTCGCTCGCCTCCACCCTGCGCGGCAACGACTTCAAGCTCTATGACCTGATCTGGAAGCGCACCGTCGCCTCGCAGATGGCGGACGCGACCGGCTCGACCGCGTCGGTGACCATCGCGGCCGGGCCGACCGGCACGTCCACGCACCCCGCGGCATCCGGGGTGCTCGCGGAATTCGCCGCCAGCGGCACCGTGATCACGTTCCGCGGCTTCATGCTGGCCTATGAGGAATCCCGTGACGAGGAGCGGAACGCACCCACCGACGCCACCGAGTCCAAACTGCCGCCGCTCGAAGAGGGTCAGAAGCTGACCCTGCTCGACGTGGAAGCCAAGGGCCACGAGACCACCCCGGCCGCCCGCTACACCGAGGCGAGCCTGGTGAAGAAGCTCGAGGAGCTCGGCATCGGCCGCCCCTCGACATACGCGTCGATCATCTCCACGATCACCGAGCGCGGCTATGTCACCCCCCGCGGCCAGTCGCTGGTGCCCAACTGGATCGCCTTCTCCGTCGTTCGCCTGCTCGAGGAGTACTTCTCCGACCTGGTCGAATACGACTTCACCGCCGAGATGGAAGACGACCTCGACCGCATCGCCGACGGCAAAGCCGACCGGGTGGACTGGCTGACCAGCTTCTACTTCGGTTCCGACAAGCACCGCGGCCTGCGGCAGGTCATCGACAACCTCGGCGAGATCGACGCGCGCTCGATCAACTCGATGCCCATCGGCGACGACATCACCCTGCGCATCGGCAAGTACGGTCCCTACCTCGAGGTCATCGACCCGGGCGCGGCACCGGATGCCCCGCCGCGCCGGGTGAACATCCCGCCGAACCTGGCCCCCGACGAACTGACCCCGGCGAAAGCCCGCGAACTCATCGACGCGCCGGTCATCACCGACCGCGTGATCGGCGAGAACCCGGAGAACGGCAAGCGGATCGTGGCGAAGGACGGTCGGTTCGGCCCCTACGTCACCGAACTGGAGCCCGAGGTCGAGGTCGTTGAACCCGGCGAGACCATCGACCCGGTCACCGGCGAGGTGACCCTGCTGGCCGATTCGGCCGCCGCCGAAGCTGCCTCCACGACCAAAACGGCGGCCGCGGCCGCAAAGCCCAAGCGCAAGCCCCCGGCGAAGAAGGTCGCCGCGGTGAAACCGCGCACGGCTTCGTTGTTCAAGACCATGGACCTCGCCACGATCGACCTCGACACGGCCCTGCATTTGCTCGCCCTGCCGCGCGTGGTCGGCCTCGACCCGGAGACGGGCGCGGAGATCACGGCCCAGAACGGCAAGTTCGGCCCGTACCTCAAGAAGGGCGTGGACACCCGGTCACTGACCAGCGAGGACCAGATCTTCGAGATCGACCTGGCCGGTGCGGTCGACCTGTACGCCCAGCCCAAGTACGGCGCCCGGCGGGCGTCGAGCGCGCTCAAGGAGTTCGAGGCTCCCGACCCCGAAAGCGGCAAGGCGATCAAGGTCAAGGACGGCCGGTTCGGCGCCTACGTCACCGACGGCATCACCAACGCCACCATCCCGAAAGCCGAGACGGTGGAGGAGGTCGACTTCGACCGCGCCGTGCAGCTGCTCGCCGACAAGCGCGCCAAGGGCCCGGCCGTCAAGAAGGCGCCGGCGAAGAAGGCCCCAGCCAAGAAGACGGCGGTCAAGAAGGCGCCCGCGAAGAAGGCGGCGGCCAGGAAAGCCCCGGCTCGGAAGGCGGTCGTCACAAAGCCGACTCCGTCGGGTGCCACCACGACGGTGCGTGCTCAGCGCACCCCGGCTCAGAAGGCCGCGACGGCGGCCAAGGCCGCGGCGACCCGGGCGGCCACCGCGGCCGCGAAGGCCGCGACCCAGGCATCGTCGCTGTCGTGACCCGAGAAGTTCCGGAAGCCGCGACCGGTCCCGCCGCTGCCGGGCTGTTCATCACCCTCGAGGGTGGTGACGGGTGCGGCAAGACGACCCAGTCGGAGCTTCTCACCGATTGGCTCCAGCAGTGCGGGCGCACCGTGCTGCGCACCCGCGAGCCCGGCGGAACGGATGTCGGCGGCGCCATCCGTGAGATCGTGCTGCACCACCGCGGCGAGATCGCACCGCGGGCCGAGGCGCTCCTCTACGCCGCCGACCGGGCCCAGCACATCGCGACCGCGGTGCGGCCGGCGCTCGCCCGCGGCGAAGTGGTGATCCAGGACCGCTACCTGGACTCATCCGTCGCCTACCAGGGTGCCGGACGGGTGCTCGACGCCACCGCGGTGCGTGATCTGTCGCTCTGGGCGGCGGAGGGACTGCTGCCCGCTCTGACCGTGCTGCTCGACCTCGACGAGACAGTGGCGCGCGGCCGACTCGACGCCGAGAACAAGCCCTTCGACCGGCTCGAGGCGGAGAAGAGCGACTTTCACCGCCGGGTGCGCGCCGCGTTCCTCGCCCTGGCCGACGCCGAGCCGGAGCGGATTCTGGTCGTGGACGCCGGGCGTCCGGTGGCCGAGATCGCCGCCGTCATCCGCGACCGGGTCGCCGCGCTGCTCTAGGGATGGTGTGAACGGATGTCCGAGGCCGCCGCTGCCCGGTGGCCCGCCGCTGCGGCGGCATCCGTTTCACGCGCGGGCTCGCCGTGCGCCGTGCGAATTCGACGGAGATTTTGGCCCTGGACCCCGTTTTCGGCCCCAAACCGGCCGTTTTCGGCAAAATCTCCGTCGAATTGGTTCGGCACCAGGCGCGGTGCTGCGCCGGCTGGACGGAATGCGCCGACTGGACGAGCTCTGCCGGGGGCGCAACCAGCGGACGGCGCCGGCTGGACGGGCTCTAAGCCCTCTGTCACCGACGAAAGGTACTCTGGTCCGATGACTGTGTGGGATGGCCTGACGGGTCAGGCGAGAGCGATCGCGATCTTCCGCGCGGCGGCCGAACGTCCGAGTGACGGAGACGCCGAGGGGCGCGCCGGATCGGCCATGACGCACGCCTGGCTGATCACCGGGCCGCCCGGCTCGGGCCGCTCCAACCTCGCGTTCGCCTTCGCGACCGCGCTGCTCAGCCCCGGCACCGAGGCCGGCGACGAGAGCGCCCGCCGCCTGGTCGACGCCCGGACGCATCCCGACCTGACCGTGCTCTCCACCGAGGGCGTCATCATCAAGATGGACTCGGTCAAAGAGGCCGTGAAGCGCTCGCAATACTCGCCGTCGGTGGGCCGCTACCGGGTGGTCGTGGTCGAAGACGCCGATCGCATGGTCGAGCGCACCTCCAACGTTCTGCTCAAGGCTTTGGAAGAGCCGCCGGAGCGCACAGTGTGGATCCTCTGCGCTCCCAGCGAGGCCGACCTGCTGCCCACGATCCGGTCCCGCGTGCGATCGGTGCGCTTGCGGGTGCCGAGCATCGACGACGTCGCCGAGCTGCTCGTGGCCCGGGACGGTGTCGACCGGGCCACCGCCGAACGGGCCGCGCGGGAGGCGCAGAGCCACATCGGCATGGCCCGCCGCCTCGCGACGAACCCCGAGGCGCGAGCGCGACGCGAGGAGACCCTGCGGGCGGCCCTCGGCATCCGTGGGGTGTCGGCGGCGGTGAATGCGGCGGCCCGGCTGCTCACCATCGCCGGTGACGACGCAAAGGCGATCACGCTCGAGCGCGACGCCGCCGAGCGCGAGGGCGTGTTGCGCTCCCTGGGCGTCGAGCCGGGACAGTCGGTCCCGCCCGGACTGCGCAGCCAGATCAAGGCCCTCGAAGACGACCAGAAGCGGAGGGCCACCCGCAGCCTCCGCGACGGGATCGACCGCATCCTGGTCGACCTCACGTCGCTGTACCGCGACGTGATCATGGTCCAGCTCGGCCGGGAGACCAGCGTCATCAACCGGGAACTCTTAGGGGAGGTGCGGGCGGCGGGAGCCGTCTGTGCGCCCGCCGCCACGCTGTTCACCCTGGACGCGATCGCCCAAGCCCGGCAGCGGATCGAATCGAACGTGGCGCCGGCGCTGGCACTCGAGGCCATGCTCGTATCGGCAATCCGCCGGTGACCGAGAACACGTCCCAGAAGGGGAATCCGTTGACCAGACGAACTCGCGTGCGCACCCTGTCGGTGCGTGCCAGGGCCACCGCCCTAGCACTGGTGCTCGCCATGGGCCTCAGCGGCTGCGTGCCGCTGTTCCTGCCGGAGCAGGCGCCGACCACCTCGGTCCCGACCGGGGAGAAGGTCGACGCCGACCTCGAACCGTTCTATAACCAGGTGCTGAAGTGGGCGGACTGCGACTCCGGCCTGCAGTGCACCACGGCTTCGGCGCCGCTCGATTGGGCCGACCCGGGCAGCGGCGAGACGGTCGACCTGGCGCTGGTGCGGCATCCGGCCACGGGCACCCGGGTGGGTTCCCTGCTGGTCAATCCCGGAGGCCCCGGCGGCTCCGGTTACGACTTCGTGAAGGATTCCCTCGACTACGCCACGGATGCGAAGCTGCAGGCCGGTTTCGACGTCGTCGGTTTCGACCCGCGCGGGGTGGGCCGCTCCTCGGCGGTGAGCTGTTACGAACCGGCGGAGATGGACGAGTACCTCTACGGCCTGCCCGCCGCGGTGCGGGGGAGCGACGCCTGGATCCAGGAGCTGTCGACGGCCGCCGTCGACTTCGGGGCCGCCTGCCAGGAGAACACCGGCCCCCTGCTCGCACACGTCGACAGCCTCAGCGCAGCCCGCGACCTCGACCTGCTGCGCGCCGCGCTCGGTGACGAGAAGCTCAACTTCCTCGGCTACTCCTACGGCACCTTCCTCGGTGCGACCTACGCGGACCTCTACCCCGAGCGGGTCGGACGCCTCGCCCTCGACGGCGCCCTCGACCCGTCCACCAGCAACGCCGATGTGACCCGGGTGCAGGCCACCGGGTTCGAGAATGCGCTGCGCTCCTACCTGGCCGACTGCCTGGCCGGCGAGGAGTGCCCCTTCGACGGCACCGTCGACGAGGCCATGACTACCATCGGATCCCTACTCGCCTCGGTCGACGTCAGCCCGATCACGGCCACCGACGGCCGTCGACTCGGCGCGAACACGCTGCTCACCGCCATCATCTACCCGCTCTACCAGGCCACCGCGTGGCCGAACCTGAGCGAGATGTTCGCGAGCGTTCTGCAGGGCGACGCCGACATGGCCTTCCAGTTCGCGGACGGCTACAACGGCCGGTCCGCCGACGGCACCTACCGCGACAACGCGACCGAGGCCTTTCTGGCCATCAACTGCGTGGACTACAGCTACAACGACGATCCCGCCTCGATGCGCGCGCAGGCCGCCGAGATCGAACAGGCCGCCCCGACGATCGGCAAGTACATGGCGTTCGGCGACATCGGCTGCGCCAACTGGCCCTATCAGTTTGACGGGGAGCGGTCCGAGATCGCCGCCGAGGGGGCCGACCCGATCCTGGTCATCGGCACCACCAACGACCCGGCCACACCCTATGTCTGGGCCGAGAACCTGTCGGAGCAGCTCGCCAGCGGACACCTCGTCACCTTCACCGGCGAGGGGCACACCGCCTACAACAAATCGAACGACTGTGTGAACTCGGCCGTCGACGACTACCTGCTGAAGGGCACGGTTCCGGCCGAAGACCCGATGTGCTGAGCATCCGCCTGGCTGCAGATTTGCGCGCTGTGTAAGAATTGAGGCATGTCGCTGCACCACGAGGAACCGGGCCTACGCGAACGTAAGCGGCTCGCAACGCGACGCGCCATCCAGCGCGCCGTGTTGACGCTCTCCTGCGAGCGGGGGCTCGAGAAGGTGACTGTCGAGGACATCAGCCGGCTCGCCGACGTGTCGCCGCGCACCTTCTTCAACTACTTCCCCTCGAAGGATGCCGCGCTGGTCGGCGACGAACTCGACCTCGCGTCCGAAGAGCAGATCGAGGCCTTCGTGCACGGCGGCCCCGATGGGGACATCCTGGCCCAGCTGGCCGCGCTGCTCTCGGTCAGCCTCAGGAACACCGAGGGTGACCGGGAGATCCACCAGCTGCGGCGTCAGGTCATGAAGGAGAATCCCTACCTGTTCGGGATGCGGATGGCCACCCTGCGCAACTTCGAGGGTCGACTGCAGGAGATCGTCACCCGGCGCTTCGTCGTCGACCACCCCGAGCTCGGCGCCGGGTCGGCGCAGCTTGAGCAGCGTGCGCTCCTGTTCACCCTGGTGGCCGTGGCCGCGCTTCGCCACGCCTGGCGGTGCTGGGCCGACTCCGACGCGGCCCGCCCCCTGGCCGCGCACGTCGCGGCATCCTTCGCGGACCTGTACGAGATGACCCTGAAGACCAGCTAAGCTTTGTTGCTGTGTCCGAGGTTTTCCGAGAGGAATAATCGTGACGCCGCCTTAGCTCAGTCGGTAGAGCGTCTCACTCGTAATGAGAAGGTCATCAGTTCGATTCTGATAGGCGGCTCCATCTCAACGCAGGCAGCCGTGGCTTTGCTCGCGCCGCGCACACCCCCGCACGCACGCACGCGGCGCGGTTCATCGAGCTGATGCCGCCCTACTGAGCCCGCAACCTGCGGCTGACTGGGCCGACCGGGGCATCCGTCGTCACGTATACGCGGAGATCCGGAGTTGCCGTGCTGTCCCCACGGATGTCCGGGGCCGGGCCGGGGCGCCGGGTCGTGACGTGCTCGACCGCCGGCCGCACGCGATCGCTAGGCTGATCCCATGACCGACACAACCCGCACCGACGCGATCCGCTGGGGAATCCTGGCCACGGGCGGCATCGCCCACGCATTCACCAACGACCTGGTTCTGAACGGTTTCCACGTGCAGGCGGTCGGTTCCCGCTCGCAGGCGTCGGCGGATGCCTTCGCGGCCGAGTTCGGCATTCCCACGGCTCATCCGAGCTACGAGGCCCTGGCCGCGGACCCGAATGTCGACATCATCTACATTTCGACCCCGCATCCGTTTCACGCCGAGAACGCCAAGCTCGCCCTGAATGCCGGCAAGCATGTTCTGATCGAGAAGCCGATCACTTTGAACGGCGCCGAGGCCCGCGAGATCGTCGACCTCGCCGCGACCCTGGGGCTGCTGGTGCTCGAGGGAATGTGGACCCGGTTCCTGCCGCACATGGTGCGCATCCGCGAGATCCTCGCCGAGGGCACCCTGGGCGACGTGCGCACCCTGATCGCCGATCACACCCAGGACCTGCCGGATGACCCGGCGCACCGGCTGAACGCCATGCACCTGGGCGGCGGGGCGCTCCTCGACCTCGGCATCTACCCGCTCACCTTCGCGTCTGAACTGTTCGGACGCCCCGAGACGATCCTCGCGACCGCCACCTTCAAGGCCACCGGCGCCGACGCGCAAATCGCCACAACCTTCCGCTACGCGGGCGGGCAGATCGCCCAAACCCTGTCGGCCAGCAACACCACCGGCCCGAACACGGCCACCATCCTCGGCACGCTGGGCCGCATCGACATCGACCGGGTCTGGTACGCGCCCACGGACTTCCGGGTGCTCAACAGCGCCAACGAGGTCATCGAGACCTTCACCGCCGAGATCAACGGGCGCGGAATGCACTACCAGGCGGCCGAAGCGGAGCACCTGATCCGGGCCGGCAAGATCTCGAGCGACATCCTGCCGGTCGAGGAAGTGGTGGCGATCATGGAGACGCTCGACCTGGTGCGCGCGCAAATCGGCCTGCGGTACCCCGGGGAGTAAGCGGGAGTCCGTGCGCCGTGCTCCGGTCGATAATCTGACCAGTAGAGCGGGAGGGGGCAATGGCGCTGCGTGGATCCCGTGGTGGTGTCACGAACCGGCATCACCGCCCCCCCATACGTGGCCGTTGCGGCTCCTCGGCACCCTGGTCGCGTGCTCCGTCGTCGCACCGCTCGAGGTCGTTCCACGCGCCGGATGACGCCACCCCCCGTTCTGGGGTGGTCTTACTCGGTGGCGCTGGTCCATCTGCCCATGACGGCTCGGCTAGCGTGGACGCAACGGGAGCGGGGGATCCGATGCACGCCAACGCGCACGCGGATCGAATCGATGACCGCTGCCGTCGTCATGCCCGGCTCGGCCGCTGGATCCTGTGGCTGATGTGGGTGCTGCTGATCGGTTACGCGATCGGCCTGTTCGCCTCCTTCGGCCCGGTTTTCACCGGCTCCCTGTCGCTGGTCACCGCGGGGCTCCCGGCCCTGCTCTGCTGGGCAGCCGCGCTCTGCGCGGAGCGCGGCCGCACGCAGCTGATTCTGGTGTCGGCCGCGATGACGGCCTTTACCCTCGGCAGCACCTATTACCTGCTCGCGGGCGCGGCGACCCTCTCGTTTCCGTCTCCGGCCGACATCGGTTACACGCTTTTCTATCCGCTGATTCTGGCCGGACTCGCTGTCCTGGTCCACCGTCAGCGTGGTGAAATACCCCGGTCGGTCCTGGTGGACGGAGCCATCGGGTCGCTTGGCGCGGCATCCGTGCTGGCCGTGTTGCTCAGCCCGGTGATTGCATCCGCGGGTGTCTGGCCGCCCTCCCCGGCCGCCCTGGTGTCCGCCAGCTACCCTCTGCTCGATCTGTTGCTCGTGTCGGTCATCACGGGGATTGCCGCCGCCCGCGGACTCGACGTGGGCCGACGGTGGGCCCTGCTGGTGCTCGGACTCCTGATCTTCGCGGCAACCGACGCCGTCTACGCCTTCCAGGTTTCCGCCGGAACGTACACCTTCGGGGAGCCGTTGGATGCGGGCTGGGCGCTCGGCCTCACCCTCATTGCGGTCTGGGCGTGGGACCTGGCTCGGCCCGATGTCACCGCCCGGCGCCCCCTGAGCGGCGTGTGGACCCTCGCGGTGCCCGGGGCAGCCACGATCGCCGGGATGGCGGTGCTCGTCCTCGGCACGCAGGTGAAGATCTCCACAGGCGCCGTGCTCCTCGCGGGCGTGACCCTGGTGCTCGGGACCGTGCGCACCCAGCTCGCCTCCCGGCAGATCGGGCGGATGGCCGACCTTCACCGCCAGGCGAGCACCGACGACCTGACCGGGCTGCCGAACCGGCGCGCCCTCTACGCCGAGGCATCCGCTCACCTCGCGCCCGGGGACGGCCACCGGAGCGCCCTGCTGCTCCTGGATATCGACCGGTTCAAGGAAGTGAACGACAGTCTCGGCCACGACGTCGGCGATCTGCTGCTGGTGCAGGCCGGATCGCGCCTGTTCGATCAGCGACGACCGGGCGATCTTCTCGCCCGGCTCGGCGGCGACGAGTTCGCGCTTTTGATCCAGGACGCCGGCCACGACGAGGCCGTGGCGGCGGCCGTGCGGCTGCGGGCGGTCCTGGCCCGGCCGTTCACGCTGGAGGGCATCGCGATCGAGTCCAACGTCAGCATCGGCATCGCCCTATTCCCCGACCAGGGTGACACCCTCAAGGTGCTGCTGCGCAAGGCCGACATGGCCATGTACAAGGCCAAGTCCTCCCGCAGCGGGCACCACGTCTTCGTCTGCTCCGACGACGATCACGGCGACTCCAGGCTGCGGATGATGGAAGACCTGCGCGGCGCCCTCGCCACGGACGAACTCGTGCTGCACTACCAGCCCAAGATCGAGCTGGCCACCGGGCACGTGCACGGTGTGGAGGCGCTGGTGCGCTGGCAGCACCCGAGCCGGGGTCTGCTGCCTCCCGACCTGTTCCTGACCCTGGCCGAAGACGTCGGGCTCATGCGCGACCTGACCCGGATCGTGCTGGGAAAGGCGCTCGACCAGGCCGCGGTCTGGCGTGCGCAGGGAACACCGCTGACCGTTGCGGTCAACATGTCTCCCAGCACCCTGATCGAGTCCGATCTGCCCGCACGCATCGCCGCCATGATCCAGGTGCGGGGGTTGTCGGCCGCCGACCTGATGTTGGAGATCACCGAAGAGTTCCTGATGGAAGACCGGGCCAGGGCCAGGGACATCCTGATCCGTCTGCGAGAGAGCGGCATCCGCATTGCCGTGGATGATTTCGGCACCGGCTACAGCTCCCTCGCCTACCTCCGGGACCTGCCGATCGACGAGCTCAAACTCGACAAGTCCTTCGTGTTCCCGATGGCCGACGACGCCAGGGCCGCGGCCCTGGTGGCCTCGATCATCGCGCTCGCGCACAGCCTCGGCGTGCGCATGGTGGCGGAGGGCGTCGAGGACGCCGTCGCCTACGCCGAGCTGACCCGGTACGGCTGTGACGAGGCCCAGGGCTTCCACATGTCCCGGCCGCTTCCGGCCGCGGCACTGGATGCCTGGCTCGCCGCCCGGCACGCGCCGGGGGCCACGCGCTAGCGAAGCACAGGGTGACTCACACGCCCGGCGGGTAGGGTTCACGGGTGGAAGAACCGAAGCCTCGCAAACGCCTCGCGGCCGTTCTCGTCGCCGTGGCGCTGCTGCTGGGCGCCGGTGCCGTCCTGATCGGGGCGTCGACCCGGGCCCCGGATGCCGCGGCCACCGCCTCCATCGCCGCGGCGAACACCGGTGCGAGCGTGAACGTGCCGGCCGCGGAACCCGTTTCGGAGCGCCCCGTGCCGGCCACCGCCTCCGATGCCAGAAACCTGCGTACGTGTTCGGTCTCAGCGCTGGCCGCCGACCCCCGGCTGGCTGAATTCCAGGCCCAGGTCGTCAACGCCAGCACCGGCGAGGTGCTCTTCGACCGCGGCGGCGATACCTCCTCACGCACGGCGAGCGTGCTCAAGGTGCTGACCAGCGCCGCCGCCCTTGAGGTGCTCGGACCGGACTACCGGGCCACGACCACCGTCGTCACCGGCAGCACGCCGGGGTCTGTCGTTCTGGTCGGCGGGGGAGACCTCACCCTCACGCGCCTGCCCACCGGCACGGAATCCGTCTACCCCGGCGCAGCCCACGTCGATGAGCTCGCCCGCCAGACCCTCGCCGCCTGGCAGGCGAACCCGGAGAACCCGCCGATCACCTCCCTCGTGCTGGACGCCTCGTTCTTCGGCGGGCCCGGCTGGGAACCGAGCTGGGATGAACTGGAACGCAACGCCGGTTCCATGCCCGACGTGACCGCCCTGCAGGTCGACGGTGACCGCGACGACCCCTCACGTCAGAGTTCTTCACGCAGCGCCGACCCCGTCGGGCGCGCTGGCGCGGCCTTCGCCGCCGCGCTCGGCGGCGGCGTGAGCGTCAGCGTCGGCACCGCGCCGGCCGGGGCCGAACAGCTCGCCGCCGCCC
>NZ_SOGD01000057.1:0-30548 GCF_004402345.1 Cryobacterium sp. TMT2-15-1
CAACAGCAATATTCGGTGGCCCCCAAACACGATACCGGCCACATCGACCGGTGGCCCCCAACGTCAATATCGGTGGCCCCCAGGAGCGCTAATACTCAACCAGGGCGCGAGCCTCGGGGTGCCGGCGATCACGGCGTACCGCGCGCTGACGGTGGCCGAAGACGGACCGCGGCGGCTGCACCCGGGCGCCCTGGCCGGGAAGGTCGTGCTGGTGGCCGGCGGGGCAGGTGCGGTCGGGCACGCGGCGATCCAGCTGGCCCGGTGGGCGGGGGCATCCGTTGTCACGACCGTGAGCGGACCGGCGAAAGCGGCGCTGGCCACGGCCGCCGGCGCACAGCACGTGCTCACCTACACCGACCCGGACGTCGTCGCCCAGATTCGGGCGATCGCGCCGGAAGGGGTGGACCTGATCGTGGAGGTCGCACCGGCTCAGAATGCGAAGCTCGACTTGGCCGTCATCCGTAATCGGGGGTCGATCGCGGTCTACGCCAACAACGGCGGTGACCAGGTGACGCTCGACGTGCGCCAGCACTTCAGCCTCAACGTGCGCTACCAGTTCGTGCTGCTCTACACGGTGGGCGCCGACGTGATTCGGGCGGCGGCCGAGGACATCAACTCGGCCCTCGTCGACGGCGCGCTGAGTGTGGGGGAGGAGGCTGGGCTGCCGCTGCACCGCACCGACCTCGCGCACACGGCGGATGCCCATGCCCTGGTCGAGAGCGGAGTCGTCGGGAAGGTGCTGATCGACGTGTCGGCGGGCCGGTAGGAGAGCCCGCACCCACGCGATCCCACGGGATAGATTCAGGTCCACGGGTGACGGGCCGACACCTGGGTTTCGGCGACGTATCCCCGACATGGCCCAGGACAACCTCGTCGACTTTGGCTCGTGTTTGACATGGCGGCCGGTCGCGCCAGCTGGCACGCGGCCGCAAGGAGCAGGCCTATTTTCCGCGGGGTCGTGAGGGTTGGGTTTGCGCGCACTCAGCGCCCCACTATGGGGGCATGCCGCTTGCCAAGCACGCGCCCGGCGCGCAATAGAGTGGCGGTTCCGCGTACGTTTCATGCGGTTAACCCTGACTCAAAGGAGCCCCATGGAAGCCGCTGCCATCACGACCTGGACTTTCGTTTCTGAGGTTCCGATCCCGGCCGATGTGGAACCCATGCTGGTTCCGGGCGAGAGGGCGGTCGCAGCCTACAAAACGTTCCGTGACAGCGCGGTCTTCACCACCAAGCGACTCATCGTGCGGGACGCCCAGGGAATCACAGGCAAGAAGGTCGAGATGTACTCGTTGCCGTACTCGAGCGTCAACATGTGGTCGTCGGAGAATGCCGGCTCGCTTGACATCAACGGCGAAATTGAGCTGTGGACGCGCGCCGGGCACATCAAGATCAAGGTCGGCAAAGCCGTCGATGTGCGAGCACTTGACCGCCTCATCACCCACGCCGTACTGGGCGCTGAGCTTGCGGTCGTGTAACTGCCAGGCGCCTTAGGTGCTGCCCCCGGGGGGGCTCCGCTGCGCCGCACCGACCTCGCGCACACGGCGAATGCCCATGCCCTGGTCGAGAGCGGCGTTGTGGGGAAGGTGCTGATCGACGTCTCGGCGGGTCAATAGGAACTTGCGAACTGGGCTCGCACACGATGCACTGTGCGAGCCCAGCCGATGCTCAGTAGCTGCCGGCCGCTCCGGCGGGAGTAGCGCCGGAGAGCAGTGCCGCACTGCCGGAGACACCGAGGCGGGTCGCGCCGGCCTCGATCATGGCCAGGGCATCGTTAAAGGTTCGCACACCGCCCGAGGCCTTGACTTCGGCCCGGTCGCCCACGGTCTGCTTCATCAGGCGAACGGCGTGCACGGTCGCCCCGCCGGCGGGGTGAAAACCGGTCGAGGTCTTGACGAAGTCGGCCCCCGCGGCGACGGATGCCTGGCACGCGCCGACGATCTCGGCGTCGGTCAGCGCGGCGGATTCGATGATCACCTTGAGCACCTTCGGTGCGGGGACGCCTACACGAACGGCCGCGATATCGGCCTGCACGTCCGCGAACCGGCCGGCCTTGACGGCACCGATGTCGATGACCATGTCGACCTCGTCCGCGCCCTGCTCGATGGCGAGGGCGGCCTCGGCGGCCTTGATAGCGCTGTGGTGCTTGCCGCTGGGGAAGCCGCAGACGACCGCGACCTTGAGGTCGGAGCCGGCGGGGATGCAGAGCGGCAGCATCGACGGGGAGACACAGATCGAGTAGGTGCCGAGCCTGATGGCCTCGGCGATGAGTGCGGTCACGTCTGCTGCGGTGGCCTCGGGCTTGAGGAGGGTGTGGTCGATGTGCTGGGCGACGATCGCGGAGCTGAGGGAGAGGGTGGAGGTCGAAATCATGGTGTGTCCTTAGTTGGTTACGGGTTCGGGTGCGGGTTCGCCTTGGCGCTCCAGGACCACGATGAAGGCGCGGTAGAGCACCAGTCCGAGGGCGGCGACCGCCGCGAGAATCAGCAACACCGTTCCGTAAGAGGCTGCCTGGTCGGTGCCGGTGATGCCCCCGAGCAGGTTGGGCTTCAGGTCCATCAGGGTTGCGGTGTAGGCGATGCCGATCGGCACTGCCATGTTGATGGTGAGGTTGTAGAAGCCGATGGCGATACCGGATTTCTCGACCGGCACCCGCCCAATGGCGGTCGATACGAGTGGGCCGTACATCAACGCGAAGCCCATGCCGAACAAGACCATCGAGATCACGAAGATCCCGATCCACTTGTCCACCACCAGAGCCGGGATCAGCATCGAGGCGGTGATCACGATCAACGCCGTGGTGATGGCCTGCTTGGAGGTGAGGAACCGGGCGATTTTGCCGGTGGCCGAGCCGACGATCACGGCGGCGATGTAGCCGGGGATCAGCAGCAGGGAGACCTCACCCAGGTTGTAGCCGTAGATGTCGGATACCAGGAATGGGAAGAGGAACGTGTAGCCGAGCTGGACCGAGTAGATGACGAATACCACGCTGATCATCAGCGAGTATTGTGCGTTGGCGAAGAACGCGATGGTGATCACGGCGTTGTCGTTGGTTCGGATGTGCCAGATGAACAGGATCAGCCCCGCGATGACTGGCACCAGGTACCACGGGTTGAAGTTCTGCATGAACAGGATGATGCCGGTGGCGAACACCGCGATCAGGAAAAGCCCGAGCACGTCCACGTGGCTGTCGTTCGTTTCCTCCGCAGCAACCGTGCGGAGCACGAGCGGGATGGTCAGCAGGGAAAGCAACGTGACCAGGAAGAAGGCCGCCCAGCCGATGTAGGTGGCGATGAAGCCGCTGCCGACGGTGCCGATCAGTAGCGACAGTTGGAAGGCTGCGGTGCTGAAGCCCAGGTACTTCTTCTGCTCGTCGCCCCTGAAATGCTTGGTGACGTAGATCACGTAGAGGGTCTCGGCGGCCGCCAAGCCGGCGGTCTGGATCAGCCGGCCGACCAGGACCAGCCAGAAGTTGGCCTGGAAGATGAAGCCGACGATCGACCCGATCGTCATCACGAGGATCGCGAAAATGATGAGTTTCCGGATACTGATCGAGTCGGCCAGCGCGGCGTAAACTACGGCACCGATACCGATCAGGATGCCGGTCAGCGTGGCTTGCAGGCTGACGGTGTTGACGGGCAGGTTGAGGTCCTGCGCCAGCGCCGGCGACATGAACTTGAAGCCGTTGTCCAGCACCAGCGAAAACACGAAGAGGAACAGCAGGATAGGAACGGCCCGGGTCGGTGTGAAGGCCGGGGTTGGACGCTTGGCGTGACTCGCGTTGCTCATCAGATCAGTTCCAGCGCGATCTCGATCATTCCGGTGAAGGCGGTCTGCCGTTCCTCGGGGGTGGTCTTGGCGTTGGTGACGAGCTGGTCGCTAACAGTGAAGATGCCAAGCGCATCGACGCCCCCGGCCGCGGCGTTGGCGAACAGCCCTGCCGACTCCATCTCGGCGGCCAGGATGCCCATCTTCATCCACTTCCCCATGGCGTCCGGATCGGCGCCGTAGAACAGGTCGGACGAGAGCACATTGCCCACGTGGGTGCGTTGACCGCGCTCGTCGGCGATCCGTTTGGCGTGCTCGAGCAGCCTGTACGACGACAGCGGCGCCCATGAACCGGGCAGGTTGAACTGGTGCAGGTAGTTGGAGTCGGTCGACGCGCCCTGGGCGATAACTACGTCGTAGAGCTCCATGTTCTTCTGCATGGCGCCGCAGCTGCCCACCCGGATCAGGTTCTTGACCCCGAAAAAGTGGATCAGCTCATAGCTATAGAGCGAGATGGAGGGGATGCCCATACCCGTGCCCATCACGGACACGGGACGCCCCCGGTAAGTGCCCGTAAAGCCCAACATGTTGCGAACCTCGTTGAAGCACCGGATGTCGTCGAAGTAGGTCTCGGCGATGAATTTTGCTCGCAGCGGGTCCCCCGGAAGGAGGATCGTCTCGGCGATGTCCACCCCTTTCGGATCAATGTGCGGCGTGCTGCTCGTGGGGGGATACAGACCCTTCATCGTTAACGGTGATCCGACCCTCGTGGTGGTTGAACTCATATTGACCCCTTCGTCTGCATAGTATGAAGTTATACCTCTCAGGTAGCATATCAAATGTGATACGTTCGGGGTGACAAGGAGGCCTCGTGGCGACCCGTTTGGAACCGCACCCGTTCTTTCACCAGCAGCTCTACCTCACGGTCGGCCAGCCGATTCGAGTCGCCGTCTACACGCGGCTCGCAGATGGAATCCGCTCTGGTGTGTTCCGGCTCGGCGAAATGCTGCCGAGGGAAACAGAGCTCTCGGCAATGCTCGGCGTCAGCCGCACACCCGTACGCGAGGCGCTGATGCTCCTCGAAGAAGACGGGTTACTCGTCACCCGTCGCGGAGTTGGACGATTCGTGACGGACTTCATCCCGCACGGCGGACTGGAGCAGCTGCGGCCATTTGAGATCGCCTTAGCCGACCCGAACATGACGTTGACTGTCCAGCCGGTGCGCTTCGAGTTGGAAGGGGTTACAGACTTCGTGTCCCACCGACTCTCGCTCGACCCGGCTGCCAACGCCTGGATCCGCGAGAGCGTCTTGCTGCAGGATGGCGTTCCCGTTGCCACTGTTCAAGAGCATCTCCCCGCTGGGCGCTACCTCAGTGATGTGAGCGCGCGAATCGCATCCGAACTCTCGGAGATCGCCGCCGAACCACGGACACTCCTCGCATCCATGCAGGCCAACGGCCACGTCTTCACAAACAGCGTGTGCCAGATCGTCGCAACCGACGCTGGCCCCACGCGAGGGAAACTGCTGAACATAGAGCCGGCAGCGGCGGTCCTCGTTCTGACCCAGACAGCGGAGCACGGCGGAGTTCCGATCTACGCCGCAAAATGTGTCGTCGCGCCCGGGCACGGGTCACTGTCGGTAAGGCAACACAACCCGAACTAGGGGTGCTTTTCGGCGACTGGGCTTAGTCGCGGGCGATGCGCAAAGCTGCGGTCTCTATCGCGCAACGGTGAACCCTTATCGAATGTCGACGATCTGCTTGCCGAGCGGCATCAGCGCCACTGGAATCAGCTTGAAGTTGGCGATCCCGAACGGGATGCCGATGATCGTGAAGCAGAGCGCGATGCCCGAGAAGAGGTGCCCAAGGGCGATCCAGAAGCCGGCCAGAATCACCCACACGACGTTGCCGAGGAAGGACCCGACGCCCGCGTTCGGCTTGTCGACCACGGTCTTGCCGAACGGCCAGAGCGCGTAGACGCCGATCCGGGCCGCTGCGATGCCCCAGGGGATGGTGATGATCAGCACGAACATGATCAGCGCCGCCAGCATGTAGCCGAGGAACAGCCAGAAGCCCGAGAACACGAGCCAGATGACGTTGAGGATAATTGTCATAGTGATTCCATTCTCTCCCTGGTGGCCGGGTCGCCGGGCCGACGGTGTGGCTCACCGAGCGCGTGATCCTGCCGATTCCCTGAGCCGGGTGGCGGCGAGGGTGGCGTGCGCTGCCGCGATGACAGCGTCGAGGTGGATGCCGCGGCGCCGCAGAACCTGAGGGCCGCTGCCCGACTCGCCGAACTCCTCGATCGACACCACGCGCCCGTCGAGGCCCACCCAGCGGTACCAGGCATCGCCGCGGCCGGCCTCGACGGCGACCCGGGCACGCAGGGCCTCCGGCAGCACGACCTCGCGGTAGTCGGTACTTTGCTCCGCGAACCACTCGACACAGGGCATGGACACGACCCGGGCGCAGATGCCATCCTCAGCCAAGCGTGCGGCGGCTTTGATCGCGAGGTGGACTTCACTGCCGGTGGCGAGGATGGCCAGGTGGTTCCCATCGCCGTGCTGCCAGCGCACGTAACCGCCGGCCGTGACCCCCGCGGGGGTGGTGTCGTGGCTCTCGAGCACGGGCAGGTCCTGCCGGCTGAGGACGAGGGCGACCGGCCGGTCGGGGGAGGCGAGAATACGACGCCAGGCGGCGACGACCTCGACGGAGTCGGCGGGGCGCACCACGTCGAGCCCCGGAACGGTGCGGAGTGACGCGATCTGCTCGACCGGCTGGTGGGTGGGGCCGTCTTCGCCGACGGCGACCGAGTCGTGGGTGTACACGTACACCGCGCCGAGTCCCATTAGTGCGCCGAGACGGATGCTCGGCCGCATGTAGTCGCTGAACACCAGGTAGGTGGAGGCGAACGGGCGCCACGGCCCTTGCAGGGCGATGCCGTTGAGGATGGCGGCCATGGCGTGCTCGCGGATGCCGAACCGGATGAACTCGCCGGCAGGGTTCGCGGCGGAGAAGCGGTCGCCGTCGACCTCCACGGTGGTGGAACCGGCGAGGTCGGCGGAGCCGCCCCACAGCGGGACTGAGCCCTGCAGCGCGCGGAGCACGGCGCCGTTGGTCTTGCGGGTGGCGATGGTGTCGCCGGCGCTGCCGACGTTCACGGTGTCGAGGGCGGAGCTGTCGAACTCGCCGCCGCGGAAGGCGGTCCAGCGCGCCGCCGCCTCGGGGTCGCCGGTGCTCCAGGTGGTGAGGTCGGCCTCCCAGCTGCTGTGTAGTTGCTCGCCGCGGGCGCGCGCACCTCGGGTGTGCTCGAGGGTCTCGGGGTCGACGAGGTCTTCGAGGGGAGCGTCGGGTGCGAAGCCCAGTGTTGTCTTCACCGCGGCGAGTTCGTCGGCGCCGAAGCCGCCCGAGTGCGCAGCCGACGAGCCACCGAACTTCGCGGAGGGGGTGCCGATGACCGTGCGGAGAGCCACGAGGGTGGGGCGGCCGGTGCGTTCCGCTGCGGCGCGGAGGGTGTGTTCCAGAGCGTCAAGGTCGTTCGGGGTGTCGATCTCGAGCACCCGCCATCCGTAGGCCCGGTACCGGGCGCGCACGTCTTCCGTGAAGGTGTCGGCGGTGCTGGAGTCGATGGTGATGCCGTTGTCGTCCCAGATCAGCACCAGGTTGTCGAGGCCGAGCGTGCCGGCCAGGCTCGACGCCTCACCGGAGACACCCTCCTGTAGGCATCCGTCGCCCGCCAGTACCCACACGCTGTGGTCGAGCAGGGTGGAGCCGGGGGTGAACACGGCGCTCTCGTGCCGGGCGGCCATGGCCATGCCCACGGCCGAGGCGACGCCCTGACCGAGCGGCCCGGTGCTCATCTCCACGCCCACGGTGTGGTGCACCTCGGGGTGCCCCGGTGTCTTCGAGCCGAGGGTGCGGCTCTTGGCGAGGTCGTCGAGGGTGAGGCCGTAGCCGGTGAAGAACAGCTGGGTGTAGAGCAGAAGACTGGCGTGACCGGCCGAAAGAACGAATCGGTCTCGGGCGGGCCAGTCGGGATGGGCGGGGGAGTGGCGCAGAACTCGGGAGAACAACACATGGGACAATGGCGCCAATGCCATGGCGGTGCCGCCGTGTCCGTGACCTTTTGCCTGCACTATGTGGGCGGCCAGGGCCTGGGCGCTCGCGACGGCGCGAGCGTCGAGTTCGGTATGCGTCATCGTTGACGAGGGATTCGGGATTTCGGTAGCCATGCGAGATACTTTGGTATACAAATGTACGTAAGTCAATAACGGATCCGTCGGGTGTGTAGCGCGCCTACGGATGCGTCGGAGGGGTATGAATACGATGGCGCACACTCTATCCACGGGCTCGGGCGTGGTGCTCGGCCTGATCCGATCCGGCCTCGCCACCACCCGCAGCGACCTCATCGACCAGCTCGGCTGGTCGCGGATCACCCTGGCGCGGCGCCTGGACGAACTGTTGCTCGCGTCGATCGTGGTGAGTGTGGGGCAACTCGATTCCCGCGGCGGCCGCCCACCCGAGGAGTTCGCGGTCAATCCGCACGCCGGCCTGTTGCTTGCCGTGGACATCGGTGGATCGCACACCCGGCTGGCCATCACCGACCTGGTGTCCACCATCCTCAGTGAGGATGAAGCCGACATCGGACTGAGCGAGGGGCCGGCCGAGATCTTCGAATGGGCCGGCCAGGTCTTCGACCACATGCTCGATCGGCTCGGCAAGACCCGCGCCGACGTGGTGGGGATCGGCGTGGGTGTGCCCGGACCGGTCGATTTCGTGACCGGGCGGCTCGCCACCGGGCAGGTGGACGCGCAGTGGGACGGCGTCTTGGTGAAGGACTATTTCGCCGGCCGCTTCGACAATGCCGTATTCGCCGTGGACCGAGACGTGAACATCATGGCGCTCGCCGAGGCGCGGCGGGGCTGGAGCGAATACCGAGACGTCGCGGTGCTCAAAGCCGGCATCGGGGTCGGTCTGGCGTTTGTGCTCGACGGCTCGATCTACCACGGCTCCCGAGGAGGCGCAGGCGATCTCAGCCCGGTGCGCACCGGCGGAGCTCGCACCGAACGGCTCGAAACGAGCGCCAGCGGTGCGGTGATCCGCCGCGAACTGCAGCGCCAAGGCTACCGGGTGCGCACCAGCAACGACATCGTCGGCCTCGCCAACCAGGGCGACCCCGAGGCGCTGCGGCTGCTCAACGAGACCGGCACCGCCATCGGGCAGAGCCTGGTGCACGTGGTCGGTCTGCTCAACCCGCAGGCCGTGGTGGTCGGCGGCAACCTTGCCCAGGCCGGCGAGCCGTTCCTCGGCGCCATCCGCGACGCTATCTTCGCCGGCGCCCGGGATTTCGCTCTACAGGGGCTTGTGGTGGAGAAATCTCGTCTCGGCCACATCGCCGGCATCACGGGAGCCTCGCTCATCGCCCAGGACGCACTCTTTGAACCCGACCGCATCAGCCGGCTCACTCGTGGCGGCCTGCCCGCTCTCTCCCTGCCCGTCCCGTCGATCTAACTCGCGCTGGAGTCCTGGCAGTTTCCACACTTCCCGCGCCCGCCATTCGTTGCCCACGACGCCATTTGGCGACGCTAGATAGTCAATTTCAAAAACTTTGGTACATTTGTAGACAAAAGGTCGCTTAGGCTTGTACAGTCATCCCAATCGCCCTCGCAGTCAGGGGGTGGATCGAATCCAAACAACGGAGTTAATTCGTGGCATTCAACCTCGCCGAATCACTGTCGTCCATCGTGACCCAGGCGGATGCAGCCGACTGGCGCGCCGCGATCCGTCTCGCCGGCGACGGCCTCGTGTGGGGTGGAGCAACCACGGATGCCTACACCGACGAGATGATCGACGCGGTCGAAAAGCACGGCCCCTACATCGTCATCGCCCCGGGCATCGCCCTGGCGCACTCACGGCCGTCGTCGGCGGTTCTCACCGGCGGACTCAGCTGGGTGAGCCTGGCCACCCCCGTCGAATTCGGCAACAAGGCCAACGACCCCGTCAACCTCGTGATCGGGCTCGCCGCCGTCGACCACGACGCTCACCTCACCGTGATGCGTGCACTCGCCGGTGTTCTCTCCGACAGCTCGGCCATGGAGCGCCTCACCGCGGCCACCAGCCCCGACGACGTTCGCGCCGTGCTCCGCGGGCTCTCCTCGGTCGCGTAAAGCGCGGCACACGCATCCACCCCACTCTTCTTCACTCTTCTCTCACCCAATCGAAAGGCACCCCATGAAGATCGTCGCCGTCTGTGGAATGGGCATTGGAACCTCAGTGCTGCTGAAAATGAACGCCGAGAAGGTTCTCGCCAAGCTCGGGATCGATGCGGATGTCGAGGCCGCCGACATGGGCGTGGCTCGCGGCGCCGCTCAGACGGCCGAGATCGTGCTCACCTCGGCGGAGCTGGCCGAAGAACTCGGCGATGTTCCCGCCGAGGTCATCGTCATCAACAATTTCTTCGATCTCGAGGAGATCACCGAGAAGCTCACCGCCGCAGTCGAGTAACCCCTTTCACCTTCCCTTCTCACAGAATATGGAGCTCCCACAATGGAGTGGCTCGTCGTCGTACTGAACTTCATCGGACAACAGATTCTCAATGTGCCGGCCTACCTGATCGGCATTATCACCGCCATCGGCCTGATGGCGCTGAAACGCAACGCCGGGCAGGTGATCGGCGGCGCACTCAAAGCGGCGCTCGGCTTCCTGATCCTCGGCGCCGGCGCCGGCGTTGTGGTGGGCTCCCTTGACCCGCTGGGCAAACTGATCCTGGCGGTCACCGGCGCCCAGGGCGTTATTCCCACCAACGAGGTCATCACCGCCATAGCGCAGGATGAGTTCGGCGCCCAGAGCGCCTACGTGCTCACCCTCGGGTTCCTCGTGATGCTCGCCCTGGCCCGCTTCACCCCGCTGAAGTACGTCTTCCTCACCGGGCACCACATGGTCTTCATGGCCACGATGCTCACCGTGGTGCTCTCCGTCGGATTCGGAGACGGCGCCGGCTGGCTCGTGGTCGTCATCGGCGCTCTGCTGCTCGGTGTGATCATGGTGGTCATGCCCGCGTTCGCGCACCCCTGGACCAAGAAGATCACCGGCAACGACACCATCGCGATCGGCCACTTCGGCACCCTCGGCTACATCGCTGCCGGTGCCGCCGGCCAGGCCGTCGGTCACCGCAGCAAGTCGACCGAAGAGATCAAGTTCCCGCAGGGCCTCAAATTCCTGCGCGACTCGATGGTCGCCACCTCACTGTCGATGGTTCTCATCTACATGGTCTTCGCCATCTGGGGCCTCATCGCCCTGCCGCTGCAGGAGGCGCTGGACATCTTCGGCTCCGCCGACGCCGGCGCGTTCATCATGGCGGCCTTTGCCCAGGCCCTGCAGTTCGGTGTGGGTGTCGCGGTCATCCTCTACGGTGTGCGCACCGTGCTCGGCGAGCTGGTCCCCGCGTTCCAGGGGATCGCCGAAAAGGTTGTGCCCGGTGCGCGTCCCGCGCTCGACATCCCGATCGTGTTCCCGTTCGGCGCCAACGCCGTGCTCATCGGCTTCCTGAGCTCGTTCGCCGGTGGCCTCCTTGCGCTAGGTGTGCTGGCAATCTGGCTGAACCCGATGTTCGGGCTCGCACTGATCCTCCCCGGCATGGTGCCGCACTTCTTCACCGGTGGTGGAGCCGGTGTCTACGGCAACGCAACCGGCGGACGCCTCGGTGCCATGCTCGGTGGCTTCGTCAACGGCGTGATCATCACCATCCTGCCCGCCATCCTGCTGCTGGTCCTCGGCGACTTCGGCTTCGCCAACAGCACCTTCGGCGACGCCGACTTCGGTTGGTTCGGCACCCTCGTGGGTGTCAGCGTCGGTGTGGGCGGCGGACTCGGGGTCGTCCTTGCGATCCTCATCGCCGTGGTGCTCGTCAGCGTCGCGATCGTCTACCAGATCCACGTTGTGGACAAGGGCTGGGTGCCCGGGGCCAAGCGTGACGTCTGGATCGCCGAAGAGAAGGCGGCCGAGAAGGCCGTTCTCGACGCCGAGAAGGCTCGTCGCAAGGCGGAAAAGGAAGCGGCGGCCGAGGCCGGTTAGGTTCACCGGCTCGACGTTTCGCCAGAGGGCGGCCCCGCGGTGCGGGGTCGCCCTCTGTTCCTGTTCGGAGTGCTTCGGGGCTGGGTTCTGACACCTGTACCGGCTGGGAGCACGGTCAACGTATTCGACCTGGTCACGCCGATCGGCGTGAATCGTTCCAGGTTTGTTCGCTCAACCGTGCGTGCGAGTGCCGCGTTCAGGGCAGCGATGTCGAAACTCGACGGATCATTGACATCTATGCCATCTTCCGCCAAGAACGGTGCCATCTCCTAAAGAAGGTCATTGGCCATGCCTGGCCGGTGGACCATGCCGGCTGCGCCGAATGCGCTTCGGAAGTTGGGGTCGTCTAAGGGAGTGGACATGCTCCGAGCTTGGGCGCGGGGCGGCTGCGAAGTCGCGGTGAGGAAGGCGGTTTCGTGCGATTTTCGGTATGCCTGCGCGATCGGTGATGCCGCACTGGTGCGCGTCGTGGGGCCGAAGCCCGAGATGAGGGCAAGGCGAGAATCTTTCCACCCCCGCCCGCGTTATCCCTGACGTGAAGTCCATTGTGTACAGCCAGACCGGCGACCCGTCTGTGCTCCAGCTCGTCGATCGACCGGTGACCGAACCCGGAGTCGGCGAGGTGCGGGTGCGGATCGTGGTCAGCGGCGTGAACCCCACCGAATGGAAGTCGCGCCGCGGCTCGGCGCCGGGCCAGGCGCTGGCGTTCGACGACGTGGTGCCGGGCCAGGACGGCGCCGGCATCGTGGAGGCGGTCGGCGCTGGGGTGCAACATGTGTCGGTGGGCGACCGGGTGTGGCTGGCGCTCGCCGCGTATCAGCGCGCGAACAGCGGCTCGGCCCAGGAGTACGCCGTGCTGCCCGCGGAGCGCGTCTTTTTGCTTTCCGCGAATGCGAGTTTCGACCAGGGCGCGAGCCTCGGAGTGCCGGCGATCACGGCGTACCGCGCGTTGACGGTGGCCGAAGACGGGCCGCGGCGGCTGCACCCGGGCGCCCTAGCCGGGAAAGTGGTGCTCGTGGCCGGCGGAGCAAGTGCGGTCGGGCACGCGGCGATCCAGCTGGCCCGATGGGCGGGGGCATCCGTTGTCACGACTGTGCGTGGGCCGGCGAAAGCGGCGCTCGCCACGGCCGCCGGCGCGCAGCACGTGCTCACCTAAACCGACCCGGACGTCGTGGCCCAGATCCGGGCGATCGCACCGGAGGGGGTGGACCTGATCGTGGAGGTCGCACCGGCCCAGAATGCGCGGCTCGACCTGGCCGTCATCCGTAATCGGGGGTCGATCGCGGTCTATGCCAACAACGGCGGCGACCAGGTGACGCTCGACGTGCGCCAGCACTTCAGCCTCAACGTGCGCTACCAGTTCGTATTGCTCTACACGGTGGGGGCCGACGTGATTCGGGCGGCGGCCGAGGACATCACCGCGGCCCTCGTCGACGGCGCACTGAGCGTGGGGGAGGAGGCAGGGTTGCCTCTGCACCGCACCGATCTCGCGCACACGGCGGACGCGCATGCCCTGGTCGAGAGCGGCGTTGTCGGGAAGGTACTGATCGACGTGGCGGTGGGGTTCGCTCCGGCGGCGTGAGCAATGTGAACCGTGAACCGTGAACCGTGAACCGTGAACCGTGCGCTCTGAGCAGGGAGTGACGGCCCGCGCCCGCCGAACGCGCCAACGCTCACCCCCAGTGTCGCCGGAGCTTCAGCCCATTGAATGGCCAACCGCCGACCTGCGCCCATCGTGTGCACTCTTCGGGGAACGAGCGCCGAGTAAAACCCGGGACATTTCTGCGTCAGCTGCGTGCGCAAGACATCAACTGCGGCGTCGCTTCCAACGGCGTCAGTACAGCCAGTTAACGCAAGGCGAACTTTCGTTCAGGTGGCCTGGGGCGGTATTTGCTGCGACTTAGTGTGAATGAACCGTTGCTAAAACTTGATTCGGTCGGTGAGTGGCCATCTGCCCTCTCGCGGCCCAGAAAAGGACTCACAATTGAACAAGCGCATTCTCACAGCGGCCACTCTTGCGGCCGTGCTTCTGGGCACCGTCGCGTTGGCGTCATGCAGCAGCACGGCAGGCGAGGCGTCGTCGGGGGAATCCCCCGGAACCCTCATCGTCTACACGAACAGCAATTCGGATGGGCGAGGGGAATGGGTGACCGCCAAGGCCGCCGAGGCCGGGATGAAGATCGAGATCGTGGGGCTGGGCGGGGCCGACCTCGCCAACCGCATCGTCGCCGAGAAGAATAACCCGGTGGGCGACGTCGTCTTCGGCCTGAACAATATGTTCTTCGAAACGCTGAAGGCAGAGGATGCCGTCACCGCCTACACGCCGGAGTGGTCGGGGGATGTCGACAAGAAAGCCGGTGACGCCAAGGACGGGGCGTTCTGGCCCCTCGTCGAACAGGCCATCGTCACCGTCTACGACACCAACACCGTGACGAGCGCAGACGCCCCAAAACAGGTCAGCGACCTGTGGGACGGCGCCGAATACCACGGCCGATACGAAGTGAACACCAGCCTCGGCCAGGCCACCCCGCAACTGGTTCTCGCCGGCATGCTCGCGCCCTATGCCGACGAGAAGGGCGACCTGGGCATCTCGGATGCCGGCTGGAAGCAGGTGCAGGACTACTACAAGCACGGTTCACCAGCGATCGAGGGCACCGACCTGTATGCGCGCCTGACCCGCGACGAGGTCGACTACGGCGTGCTCCCGAGCAGCGGAATCACCAGCCGCGACGCCGAATACGCCACCAAGACCGGCGTGATCAGCCCGGAAGACGGTGTCCCCTACGTCACCGAGCAGATCGCGGTCATCAACGGCACGCCGCGCCAGGACCAGGCCGAGAAGTTCATCGACTGGTTCGGCGGAGCCGAGGTGCAGGGCGAGTTCGCCGCCGAATTCGCGTCCTACCCGGTGAATGAGAAGGCTCGCGCCGAGGCGCTTCCGGAGGTCGTCGAACTGATCGAGTCCCTCCCCAAGCAGGACATCGACTGGTCGCTGACCCGCGAACGCATCTCCGAGTGGGTCGAGAAGACCGAGCTCGAGTACCTGCCCTAAGTCTCGGCCCGGGCACGAACAGTCATGATCAGATTCGAGAACGTCGAAGTGAGCTTCGGCGAGAAAATCGTTATCCCGGACCTGACCCTCGAGATCGAGCAGGGTGAGTTCTTCACCCTGCTCGGGCCCTCCGGGTGCGGCAAGACGACGGCCCTGCGCACGCTCGCCGGGTTCATCGAACCGTCCCGGGGTGAGATCTACATCGACGGGAAGGTGGCCACCCGGCTGCCGAGCGAAAAACGCAGCGTGGGCATGGTCTTCCAGAACTACGCGCTGTTCCCCAGCATGAGCGTGTGGGAGAACATCGCGTTCGGCCTGCGGGTGCGAAAGACCAGGAAGGCCGAGACGGCGCTGCTCGTCGACGAGATCGCCGCTCAGGTCGAGCTCAGCGAGGAGCAGCTCGCGAAGAACGTGTCCGAACTCTCCGGTGGCCAGCAGCAGCGGGTCGCCATCGCCCGGGCCCTCGTGCTCAAGCCGCGCATCCTGCTGCTCGACGAGCCCCTCTCCAATCTCGACGCCAAGCTGCGCGTGCAGCTGCGCGAACAGCTGAAGAACCTGCAGCGGGAACTCGGCATCACCACGGTGTACGTCACGCACGACCAGGAAGAGGCCCTCACCATGAGCGACCGGATCGCCGTGTTCAACCACGGTGTGGTCGAGCAGGTAGGCACCCCGGAGGAGATCTACAACCGCTCCGGCACCGAGTTCGTCTGTACCTTCGTCGGTGCGATGAACAAGCTCTCGGGCGACGTCGTGCACCAGCTGCGCCAGCGCGGTGGCACCGGTCTCGCACCAGCGAAAACGTCGTACCTGCGCCTGGAGAAGGTGTCGTTGCAGGCGCCCCCAGGCAACACGGATGCGATCCGGCTCGATGGCGTTGTCGCCGGCCGTTCCTACCACGGCTCGCACAGCACCTACACAATCGACAGTCATGGCAGCAGCATTCGTGCTCTGGTGCCCGAGGGCGGCGGATCTGCGCTCGAACCGGGTTCTGCGGCGCGACTGTATATCGACCCGTCGTCGATCCTGCAGTACTAGAGGGGAACATCCGTGCGCACTTCGTCGTGGGCTTCAATGTTCCGATCCCCGTTCGTCGTCATCATCACTCTGGTGACGCTGTGGTTCGTGGCGACGTTTTTGGTCTTCCCGAACGCCAACCTGCTCATCAGAACCTTCTTCCCGGAGGGTCAGTTCAGCTTTCGGGCCGTCGAGAAACTGGTCAGCTCCGAACGTGCGATGAACAGCCTCTGGCACAGCTTCGCGTTGGCCGCCACGCTGGCCGTCACGGTGAATGCCGTCGGCATCTTCATCGTTCTCGTCACCGACTATTTCAAGATCCGGGGCGCACGGATGCTGTGGCTCGGCTACGCCACCACCCTTATCTACGGGGGCATCGTGCTCGCCGCCGGCTACAACTTCATCTACGGCCGCTACGGATTCGTCACCAACGCCGTGCGCAACTGGTTTCCCGAGATCGACCCGAACTGGTTCTCCGGTTACTTCGCGGTCGTCGTCGTGATGACGCTGGCCACGACGACGAACCATATGCTTTTCCTGGGATCGTCGCTGGCGAAGATCGACTACCAGACCATCGAGGCGGCGCGCAATATGGGCGCATCGACCATGGGCATCCTCTGGCGAATCGTGTTGCCCGCCCTGCGCCCGATGATCTTCGCCGTGACAGTTCTCACCTTCCTGACCGGTCTCGGCGCACTGACAGCGCCGCTCGTGTTGGGCGGCACCGATTTCCAAACGATCGCCCCGATGATCCTCACCTTCTCCAAAAGCACCGGGTCGCGTGACCTCGCCGCGCTGCTCGCCGTGATCCTCGGCCTGGCGACCATCGTGCTTCTGGCAATGATGAACCGGGTCGAAAAGTCGGGGGTGTACTTCTCGGTGGCGAAGGTGGCGACCCCGCTGCAAAAACAGAGAATCCCGAACCCAGTGGCGAACGCTGCCGTGCACGTGGCCGCCTACGCTCTCTTCGTCGTCTACGCGACGCCGGTGCTGCTGATCGTGCTGTTTTCCTTCGTGCACTCGAGTGCCATTGTCACGGGGAGCATCAGCTGGAATTCGTTCACGCTCGACAATTACGCCACGGTCTTCGGCACGCCCGCGGTGCTCCGGCCGTTCGTGGTCAGCGTCGTCTACAGCGCGCTGGCGTCGGTGATCGTGGTCGGCGGGATGCTGTTCGTCTCACGGTTGCTGCAGAAGCACCGCAACCCGTTGACCGTCACGCTGGAGTACCTGCTGCACATCCCCTGGATCCTGCCGACGATTCTCATCGCCCTCGCCCTCGTCATGACGTTCGACCGCCCCAACGCGATGGTCGGCGGCCAGGTGCTGACGGGAACGACGAGTCTCCTGCTGATCGCCTACGTGATCGTAAAGATCCCGTTCACCCTGCGGTTGCTCAAGGCGGCTTTCGCGTCGGTGCCGGAGTCGCTCGAGGATGCCGCCCGCATCCTCGGTGCCGGGTCGATGTTCACCCTTCGCACGGTGCTGGTTCCGCTGGTTCTCCCGACCGCGGCTGCGATCACGGCGCTCAATTTCAACAGCCTGCTCGACGACTATGACGCCGCGGTGTTCCTGTATCACCCGCTCTACCAACCCCTCGGTGTTGCGATCAAGGCGAGCACGGAGGGGGAGAACAACCTCGACTCCATGTCGATCACGTTCGTCTACACCGTGCTGCTCATGATCATCATGGGGTTCACCATGTACCTGGTCTACGGGCGAGGAGGCTCGTCGACGAAGCGCCATACGCGCCGCGCGCGCACTGTCGCGGCGAAGTAGTCGGGGCGGAGTCCTCCCTGCGGCTGAACATCAGCCCGAGCGGTCAGGCTCCACGTGCGGCAGGCCAAGCGCCTTGCCCGCGTGACCGAAGGTCGATCTGCGATCCGGAGTCAGACTGCCGACTCCGCGGCATGCGTCACCGCGTCGAGCACGGCCCGCACGGCCGCCGGGTCGCCGAGGATGCGGAAGTGCCCACCGACCCGGAGCTGGATGTTGCGGGCGCCGACGAGTTCACTGCCCTCGGGGACATGCGGGTCGAACACCCCGTAGATAGACGTGATGCGGTTGTTGACCCGGTGGTCCAGGCCGAGGTCGTGCAGGGCCATGTTGGCGGGAGCGAAGGCACGGATGCTTGGCACGACCCAGTAGCGCGCATAGCGGGAACCGCCGAAGGGTGAACTGATCGCGGTCATTCCGCTCACCCGGCGGCCCGGGTCATCCGCCGTCATGAGCAGTTTGCCGATCAGGCCGCCCTTGCTGTGCGCCACGATGACGACGCCGTTCAGGCTCTCCCGCTTGAGGTAGGCGGCCACGGTCGCTGCGGCATCCGCCAGAGACCGCCGGTTGCGGCCGAGCTTCGCCACCACGTGCACCGGATGCCCGTGGCCATGCAGAATTTCAATCAACGGTCGCATGAACTGCCAGGATTCGTACACCCCCGGGATGATCACGATCGGGGCTTTGGCGCCGGAGCGGAAGTCCGTGGGCCGGGCGCGGGAGAGGAACGCACGGGTCTGGCCGGTCGCCGCATAGACGTAGTCGAGCAGCCACCACCAGGCCTCGCGCAGATGGCGACTGAGCAGACGGGGGTTCAGGAGGCGGCGAATCATTGTGCCGGGTGCGCGACCGACGGAAGCCGGAGGGCGTGCCCCTCGATGATGGCGGCGGTTTGCACGGCGGCACTGTGGTGCACCAGGTGGCGGTGCCCCGCAACCTCGAACACATGCCCGTCCGGCGCGGCGGCGGCCAGTGCTGCGCACCAGGTGCTGCCGGAGACGGGGTCGTTGGTGCCGCGGATCACGAGGACGGGGGAGCGCACCTCGCCAAGGGCCAGGTCGGTGCGGTAGCCGAGCATGGGGACGAGCTCGGTGGAGAACCAGCGCGGGCCGCACTCGAGGTAGTCACGGAACACGATCAGATTGCCCGACGGCGACTCCTTGGTCACATCCCGGGTCAGGCCCAGGGCCTGTTGCACGGCTGTCGACCGGCGGGGATCGGTGACAGGGCCGATCAGAACCAGGTGGGAGACGGCATCGGGGCGTTGCCGGGCCACCTCGGTGACGAATTGGGCGCCCATCGAATGGCCGACCAGGACCGCCCGCGGCACCTCGAGTCGATCCAGTAGCCGGCCGAGCAGGGCACCGTATTCTTCGACAGCAAGCGGCCGAACGGGCCGGCGGGTGCCGCCGAATCCGGGCAGATCGAGCGAATGGGTGTGCCCGGTGGCGGCCAGGCTCCGCTGCACCCGGCGGTAGTAGCGGTGCGACGCCCCGATGCCGTGGACCAGCAGGTAGGTCGGCGCGTCCGGCGACGGCGAGGTGCTTTTCAGGGAGTGCACGGTGAATTGATGCCCCTCCACCTCGATGCTGCGGCCACGGGCAGGAACAGCGGCCGCGCGCCGTCGTTCGACACGCACTCGGTCGGTGCTCGTCACAGGGTTTCCTTCGGGTTCAGGTGCCAAAATCCTAGCCTCCGGCAGTGTCGGGTGGCCTGGGCGCTCACGGGGGCTGAGACATCCGTCACTGATAAGACGAATGCGGGCCGGATTCGTCACGCCTGCGGCGCCGATCGGCGGCTCTCGACGACCCGCGCCATCCCGCAGGATAGAAGGCATGGCCCACCGTCAACGAAAACCCGCCGATTCTGACCCCGCCCGCGACCGGGCGGACAAGACGTGCGCCTCGTGTGGGCGGCGCATCGAGTGGCGCGCGAAGTGGGCCGACAACTGGGATTCGGTGAAGTACTGCTCGAGCGCGTGCCGCGCACACGGGGTCACGGCGACCGACCTCAAGCTGGAAGAGAGCATCACCACACTGCTCAGTGCGCGGGCGACGGATGCCACGATCTGCCCGTCCGAGGCGGCGAAAGTGGTCGGCGGTGAGAGCTGGAACGACCTCATGGAGCCGGCCCGACGCGCCGCACGCCGTATGGTCGCCCGCGGCGACCTGCAGATCACGCAGGGCGGGGCCGTGGTCGATCCGTCGACGGCGAAGGGTCCGATCCGGTTGCGGCGGGTGCGGGCATAGGCGCGGTGACCCGCGCGGGGCGAGCATAACTCCTGCAAATTCTGCCTGCCGATTTGTCCACCCGCGTAATCACGCGGATCATGCGGGAAGTCTCACCGTATTGCAGGAGTTATGCGATGAGGGTCGGCAGCGGCAACTGACCTGTTCGCCGCCACCGCGCGGTCGCCGCTCGTCACCTAACGGATTGGTTCACCCCGAGCCGATAATCGGCTCCGTGGTGCTCCTCGGGCAGACGGTCGCCGCGCCCGTGCAACTTGTTGCGTAGAGTGCCCTCGACGTACTCCTCCGGGTAGGCCCCGCGACGACGCAGCTCCGGAATCACGAACTCGACCACGTCTTCGAACGTTCCGGGTGTGATCGCGTAGGCGAGGTTGAATCCGTCAACATCGGTATCGGCGACCCACTCCTGCAGGTGATCGGCAACCTCTTCCGGTGAGCCGACGATGAACGGCCCCAGGCCGCCGATTGCGCCGAGCTTCGCGATGTCACGCACGGTCCACTCGGAGCCGTCATCATTCGCCGCCTGAAAATTTGCCACCGCCGACTGGATCGCGTTGCTCTTCACGTTGCCGATCGGCTCGTCGAGGTCATACCGGGAGAGATCGACGCCCATCCAGCCCGACATGAACACCAGGGCGCCTTCTTCGCTCGCGTAGGAGAGGTAGTCCTGATGTTTTGCGTGCGCCTTCTCGCTGGTCTCGTCGGTGATGATTGTCAGCAGCGTGTAGATCTTCGCGGAGTACCGGTCTCGACCGGCCTGCTCGAGCGCATCCCGGATCTTGCTCACGGTCGCGGTGAGGCCGGACTTGGTCGAAGCGGCCACGAAGATCGCCTCGGCGTTGCCGGCGGCGAAGGCGATGCCGCGCGGCGATGCCCCGGCCTGGTAGATCACCGGCGTGCGCTGCAACGACGGCTCGGACAGGTGGATCCCCGGCACGGTGAAGTTCTTGCCGTAATGCCCGATCTCATGCACCTTGCTCGGATCGGTGAACACCCCGGTCTCCCGGTCGCGGATGACGGCATCGTCTTCCCACGAGCCCTCCCACAACTTGTACAGCACCTCGAGATACTCGTCGGCGACGTCGTAGCGGTCGTCATGCTCCAATTGGTCTTCATGCCCCATGTTGCGGGCGGCGCTCGGCAGATAACCGGTGACGACGTTCCAGCCGACGCGACCCTTCGTCAAATGGTCGAGTGTCGACATCCGTCGTGCGAACGGGTACGGATGCTCGTACGCTGTACCCGCGGTCACGCCGAACCCGAGGTTCTCGGTCACCGCCGCCATGGCGGAGACGAGCAGAATCGGGTCGTTCACGGGAACCTGGGCCCCGTGCCGGATCGCTGCCTCGTTCGAACCGCCATAGACGTCGTACGTTCCGAGCACATCGGCGATGAAAATGCCATCGAAAGTGCCTCGCTCGAGCAGCCTGGCCAGGTCGGTCCAATAGGAGAGGTCCTTGTATCGCCAGGACTGGTCAAGCGGATGCCGCCACATTCCTGAGGACTGGTGGGCGACGCAGTTCATGTCAAAAGCGTTGAAGCGAATTTGTCTGGGCATGCCACCCATCCTGTGGCGCGGTCGTTGACGGCGCCACAGCACTCGCCATTTGGCGTAACACACGGGAGCTACGGGCTGATCGTCTTCTCGGTCGCCCCTGCATCGGCTCCAGCACTTCGGGCGCAATTCTCAGCGTGCTCGGTTGGCGCTGAATGTTCAACCTCGTGCTCCCGATCGCCCTCAGCAACCTGTTCGCGATGCCCGCAGCTTTCTTTATCCGACGGTCGGTGGCTGCGGCACGCCTGATCGAGGTGCACGGCCTGCCGAATCCCGTGTCAATCCCCGGCTACCCATGACCCTCGCAGGTTAAAATGAGCGTTTGTACAGAAACATGAGGCAGGATAGGAAATCTTGCCTGCGCCATCCCCCGAAAGTGCAGGCGCGAGGCTCAGTGAGCCGGCGCGCTCATGCGTGCGGGCTTGCGTAACACGGAAGTCAAGCGCACATACATGCCCGAAACACCCGAAGAAATCCGCATCCGATTCGCTGCCCAAAATAAGCGAAGCAACAGCATTCCCAGCAGCAACGGCACCACCGGTCCCGGCACGATCAAACGCCCGCACCGCATCGCTATCATCGCCACGAGTGTGCTCGCCATCACCGGCCTCGCAGTCGGCGCCGGCTTCGCCGGTCAGTCCGCCTCCGCCACCCAGGACCGCGTCTCGGCCACAACCGCACTCGCCGACAGCACCGGCCTGCACCGTGAACAGCTCGGCGCCTACAGCGCGGTCGCCAAGGCGCACGTCGACAACTCGGCCTCCATCACCCTGAACGAGGCCAACCAGGTCATCGCCGCCACCCAGGACAAGGTGGATGCCTCCAGCCTCGCCGCGGTCGCCAGCTCGCTCGCCAGCTACGAGATCCTCCCTCTCGACGAGATCACCTCGCTGACCGCCCAGACCAAGGCCGAGACCGCCGCCGTCACCGCGGCGTCGATCGAAGCCGACCGCGTCGCCGCCGAGGCTGCCGCCGCGGCCGCAGCCGAGGCAGAAGCGCAGGCCGCCGCCGAGTCCTCCCGCGCCCAGTCGGTGGCGGGCGGCAACACTCCCGCCGCCGCGCGCGCCACGGCCCAGGCCATGGCCGCATCCCAGTACGGCTGGGGTGCCGACCAGTTCTCCTGCCTGAACCAGTTGTGGCAGAAGGAATCGGAGTGGAAGTACGACGCCGTGAACTCCAACGGCGGAGCTACCGGCATCCCGCAGGCGCTGCCCGGCAACAAGATGGCGACGGCCGGCAGCGACTGGGCCACCAACGCGACCACGCAGATCGCCTGGGGCCTGGGCTACATCAAGGCCTCCTCCTACGGCACCCCGTGCGCCGCCTGGTCTCACTCGCAGGCCAACAACTGGTACTGATGCCCTGATTACCCGCAGCACCAAGGCCGGTCGTCCCCTCGTGAAGGGGCCGACCGGTTTTCTCGTTGCCGGGCTCTCAGCTGTCGGTTCGCATGCACCGAAAAAACCCGTGCTGCACTAGCCTTCGAAGAGCGGATGTTGTGGGGACAGCATGGCTCGGCGCGTTCGACGCCGCATCGAGGCGCCCGGCTCCGGCAGAAACAGGGGAGCGACAGCATGCACGAGATCGCACCGACCGGACATCCGTTACGGCGCTTCGTGCAGGTCATCGCCGCGCTCGCGGTCGCGGTCGCGGCGGCGCTCGCGCTCGGGATGTCGGCCGTCGGGATGCCCCTGGCCGCGTCGGCAGACACCGGTGACTTCACATTCACCTCCTTCGAGGCCGACTACTACCTTTCCCGTGATGACGCCGGGCACTCCACCCTGCGCACGGTCGAGACGTTCGTGGCGCAGTTCCCGAACTTCGACCAGAACCGGGGCATGGTGCGCCTCCTCCCCAACGATTACAACGGGGTGCCGCTGAACACCACCGTCGAATCGGTCACCGACGCCACCGGAGCCCCCGTCAACTTCGAGACCTCTGACCAGGGCTCCGTCACCGAGGTGCCGCTCGGCACCGATGAGTTCGTGCGCGGCCAGCAGACCTACACGATCACCTACACGCAGCAGAACGTGGTGCGCGCGTTCGCCGACACCGACGACGACGAGCTCTACTGGGACACCAACGGCACCGGGTTCGACCAGTCGTTCGGCTCCGTCACCGCGCGTGTGCACGTCGACCCGAGCATCGCCGAGTTCCTCACCGGAGACACCGCCTGCTATTCCGGCGCCCAGGACGACGGCGCCCGGTGCGAGATCAGCCAGACGACGGATGCCGCAGTGCCCGGATCCACGGGCCAGCTGTTCACCTCGTCCGTGCAGGGCCTCGGTCCTCGGCAGAACCTGACCGTGGCCATCGGCTTTGCACCCGGCACCTTCGTGCCGGTGCCGGCCTCGGCCAGCGACGGTGCGAGCGATTCGGACAACGGTGGGGGAGGACCGGCGACCGGGCTGCTGTTCCTGGTGGCGGCTGTCGGCTTCCTCGGGGTCGTGCTCGCCTTCATCCGTCGCCGACTCGGCCAGCGCGACGCCCGCGGCCGAGGCACCATCATCGCCCAGTACAGCGTGCCGAAGGGTTACAACCTGCTGGAGGCGGGGGACCTTGCGAATCGGTCGAAGTCGGCTATCGCCGCGCAGCTCGTGAGCCTGGCGGTGCGCGGCACGGTGCGCATCCTCGACTACCCGGTCAGTGCAGGCGGCGGCGACTACACGCTGCAGCTGCTGACCGTGGAGGGCGTGGACGCTCAGGAGCGAAAGCTGCTGGAGACGCTGTTCCCCCGCCTGACGATCGGAGCGACGCGGGAACTGGGGGTCGCCGACAGCGCGCTCGCCGCCAAACTGAGCGCGTTCCTCCCCGCCGCGACAGCGTCGGTCATCGAGCGCGGCTGGCGGGCCAAGGTGGCCGGCCGCGGCGGCAGGTGGATCGCCATCGGAATGGCCGTCGTGCTGCTGCCAGCCCTGGCCGTCCTCGGGGCGGTGGCGCTGATCGACGGCTCCCCGAAGTTCGGCGAGGTGATGACGGTCGCCGTCATCGCCGCGCTGTTCCTCTACCTGGCCCTCTATCTCGCCCAGGGCACGGTGCAGCTCACCGATTCCGGGGCCGATCAGCGGGACTACCTCAAGGGGCTGAAGGTCTATCTGAAGCTCGCCGAGGAGGAGCGTTTCCGCATGCTGCAGAGCCCGGACGGCGCGCTGCGGGGCACGACGCCTGCCGTGCCGGGTGTCGCATCGGGGGCGCTGCCGAGCCCGGGGACGGATGCCGCCGGCGCACCCGACACCGTCGAACTGGTCAAGCTCTACGAGGAGCTGCTCCCCTTCGCGGTGCTCTGGGGCGGCGAACGGGACTGGGCGAAGGAACTCGTCGTGCTCTACGAGCACGGGGCGCCGGAGCCGGGCTGGATCGTGTCGCAGGGAGGCTTCAGCGCGAGCGGCTTCGGCGTCGCCATGAACGGTTGGGTCGCCTCGGTCCTCACCTCTGCCACGGTTCCCGTCAGCTCCAGCAGCGGCGGCGGGTACTCCGGCGGCGGCGGAAGTTTCTCCGGCGGTTCCGGCGGCGGCGGGTTCTCCGGCGGTGGCGGTGGCGGTGGCGGAGGCGGCGGCCGTTGACGGCTGTGCAGCCGTCCCGCAGCCGTCCCGCAGCCGTCACTCATCCGTCGCCGGTGGTGCCGGCGCGGGTGCCGCGCCGCTGCGCTGGTGGCAGGCCACCCGCAGAGCGGCGCACCTCCCGCGCGTCGAGCAGAGTGGAACGGGGAAGGGCGACGGATGCCCCGCGCCGCCTACGCGGCGTCGCTCGGCATGCGCAGGGTGAGGCTGCCGGCATCCACCCAGGTCTTGAAGGCCACGGCGGTGCCGAACCCGTCGCCGTCGAGTTCGATCTCTTCCGGACGGTTGAGCCGCAGCACGAGCTTCGTGCCGGTGGCGTAGTTGAGCGCGTCGACATCATTGGTGCGCAGTTTGCGGCCCAATGCCGTTCGGCTGAGCACGCCGTTCTCCCACAGCACCTTCGACAGAATCTGCAGCCAGCCGCCGAAGCCCTCCGGCTTCAGGACGACCACGTCGAAGAGTCCGTCGTCGAGGGCGGCGTCGGGAATCAACTCGATGCTGGCCGGAAGCGACCCGCAGTTGCCGACCATGATGGTGTGTGCGCGCATCGACTGCTCGGGCTTCGTGTTGAGCCGGTACCGGAACCGTAGCTCGCTGCCGTCCTTGCCGACGGCGATCAGGGATTTCACGTAGGCCAGCCAGCCGGCCTTCGCCTTGAGGTCGTCGTCGGTGTTCGCGAGCATCTTGGCATCGAGGCCGAGCCCGGCCATCACCAGGTAGGCGTGCCGGTCGACTGATCGGTCGGCCCGCTCGATGTCGATCAGGCACACGTCGATCACCTTGTCCTGGCCGGCGAACGCGGCTTGCAGGGCCAGCCCGGTGTCGGCGAGGGGCAGCTGCAGGTTGCGGGCGAGCAGGTTACCGGTGCCCGACGGCAGCAGCGCCAGTGCGCACTCCGTGCCGTGTACGGCTTCGGCGACGGCGCGCACGGTGCCGTCACCGCCGGCCACGATGATCATGGTGGCTCCGGCCTCGATCGCTTTCCGGGCCGGTCCCTGCCCCGGGTCCTCCGCCGACGTCTCGAACCACAGCGTCTCCGGCCAGCCGGCGGCCGATTGCTGGGCCTCGACGGCATCCCGGAGCTCGTCGACGTCAACCTTTATAGGGTTGTAGACGACAGCGGCGAGCCGGGGTGCGCTCACGTCATCGGTCAGGTCGTCGTGGTGCAGATCCTTGCTCGTCATGTGGGGTCCGTTCGATGGTGGAAGCGGGTGCCTTCCGTAAATGGGGTCTCACACATCTAGACGGATGTCGCTGCCCATTTGTCACGCGACTCCGCAGTCGGGCGTGCCTTCCCAGGCGTGGACCCGCTCCTTATGCTGGCACCACTTCGCTCGAAAATCACGTTCCTCTCGTTTGCTTCAGGATGGGAAGGCTCTCCTGAACCCCGGCCGAATCTGCCGGGACGCTTTCGAGGGTCCCGGGACGCGGGTACTGTCACCAACGGTTCTGCGCAGCCGGCCACGCCAGGGCCGATTGCTGCCGGGCCGATCGCTGCCGCACCGCTCTCCGCGGAGCCGGCTGACGGCATCCGGAACAGTCACCGAAACGAAAGGGTCAATGCAATGCCCCCCGCGACACAAACACAGAATGTCACCGATGCGCGCACCATGGCTCGGCGAACGGGCACCCTCCTCGGAGGGATGCCCTATTTGAGGTTCGGCACGGGCTCGCCGCTGGTGGCCATCCCGGACCTCACCCAGAACTTCGAACCGACGGTCGGCGTCGAGCGCATGCTCGTGACCCGGATGCTGGCTCCGGTGGCGGTCCGGCACCGCGTGCTCAGGCTGACCCCGCGCCCGGGCCTCGACCCGAACGCCAGCATGGCCGACATCGCCCGGGACTACGCCGACGCCCTGCGCCTGGAGTTTCCGGGGCCGGTCGACGTGATCGGCACGTCGACCGGCGGGAGCATCGCCCTGCAACTCGCCGCCGACCACCCCGATGTGGTGCAGCGTCTCGTCGTGGTCTGCGCGGCCTACACCCTGGGGTCGAACGGCAAGAAGGTGCATCGTCGGGTCGCCGAAGAGGTTCTTGCCGGGCGCCCGCGGCAGGCCAGCCGGGAGATGTTCAGTGTCCTCGGCAACACGCCTCCGGGTCGGCTGGCAGCCGGCATGGGCTGGATGCTCGGACCCCGCACGTTCGGCAATGCCAGCCCCGACCTGATCACCACCATTCGCGCCGAAGACGCCTTCAACGTGCGCGACCGGCTCGGCGAGATCGAAGCTCCCACCCTGCTGATCGGTGGCGACCGGGACGGTTTCTACACGCCCGAGCTGTTCCGCGTGACGGTGGCGCGCATCCCCAACGCCCGCCTCATCCTCTATCCCGGCAAGGGGCACATGGCCGCGATCTCAGATCCGCGCCTCCTGCCGGACATCCTCGAGTTCCTCGACGGCCCCGACCCGGGCGGCCGTGCTCCGGGCGCCCCCTCCCCGAGTGCGCGCCCTGCGGGCACTCGTCCGTCGACACTGTGGCCGTCACCTCGCCGGGTCGTTGCCGATCCGGAACCTCGGTGAGACGACGGCTGTCGCGGGCTTCGCCCGGGACGATTACGAGATGGGGCTGCGGACCAGCATCGAGGCACGGGGGTGGTGCTCCCGCCGTATCCGGCACGAGCTCAGGCCCGAGCTGGTCGGCTGGACGACTGCCCTAGGTGAGTGCGGGGATGATCGCGCCAGAGAACACCTGCCAGGCCAGCGCGGTCTTGGCGACCAGGCTCAACGTGATGTAGGCGCGCTCGCCGCGGAGGTAGTCGTGCCAGCCGCCGACCTGACGGTACTGCAGCACCTGGTTGACGGCGAACGTGTTGAAGAACAGGAAGAGGGAAACGATGATGCCATAGACGAAGGCCGGCGGTGCGGCCTCGGTGTTCGAGCCGGGGGCGATGAAGTAGATCAGGATGACGACCCACGGCACCACGCCCACCATCGACCCGAAGATGAAGGGCAGGAACTTGCCGTTGCCGGGTGTCTCGTACTTCTCCTGCAGTGCCCCGAACATGATCATGGCGGCGTTGGCGGCGAAGATCGAGAACAGGGCCGCGATGTCGGTGATACCGGTGATCTGGGCGATCAGCCAGATCATGATTGAGGAGCTCAGGGAGTATTCGACCCAGCGGAAGTAGTTTCGGTTGGCTTTGAGCCCCGCCGCGTAGCGGGGGAAGAATTTCGGCGACGAGATCAGGAAATGGAAGAAGGCCGAGAGCGCCAGGAACGAGACGACGCCGATGCCCACGTTGACGTCGAACAGGGTCACCCGCTCGGGCGGCAGCGGCACGCCGGGAGGACCCGACAGATAGTCGGCGGTGACGGCAAAGGTGACCTGAGTGCTGAGCAGGGTGAGCACGTACGCGAAGCCCAGGGCCTGCACGAGGTGCAGTGAGCCGGCCACGATGTTGTAGACGCGGAGGCGGGAAATTTTCTGATCGGGGGTGTCGTTTTTGCGTGCCATCGGGATTCCTTCACAGGTCAGGTGAGGCCGAGACTAGCAGGGTCGCCGAGTGCCGTTCCCCCCGCGTCAGACCACGCCGAGCGGCAGGTGTTTTCCGGCCGGCAGCCGCACCCGAATCGGGTCCCCGGGAGCGACGCTTCCCCCGGTGACGACGATTCCCATGATCCCCGCCTTGCGGATCACCAGACCGGCATCATCCGTGTCGATCAGCGTCTTCATCAGCCCCTTCTGGTACCCGTTGATCAGTGAGCAGGGGTTGCGCACCCCGGTGATCTCCACGACCGCGTGGGTGCCGAGTCGCAGCCGGGCACCCCGCGGAAGGCCGGACAGATCCAGCCCGCGGGTTGTGATATTCTCGCCCAGCTCGCCGGGGGAGACCTCGAAGCCGGCCCCCCGCAGCTCGTCGAAGAGCTCGGCGGGCATGAAGTGCACCTGGGTAAGGTTCGCCCTGGTCGGATCCTTCACGATCAGGTAGCGGTGCTGCGTCGTGGCTCCGGCGTGAGCGTCTCCCTCCACCCCGAATCCCGCGATCAAACGGATGTCCGGGACCGTCGGCTTGCTGAACGCGTGCCGTTCGTCTCGGCTGACCGACTCCACTGTTGCCGCCACTGTTGCCGCCGCATCCTGCATCATGTCCCGAGTCTCGCATGAGGGCCGCCGAGAATTCACCCCGCCGATGTAGCATTTCTGCGTTGCAAACGTAGGCTGGGTGGGTGTTCAGCGAGTCGAGTCGAATCGAAAAAGGTCAGTCGTGAAAGTCATCAGCTATAACCTCCGCAAGAATCGTGCCAGTGGAGAGCTCATCGCCCTGGCCGAGAACTACGATCCCGACGTCCTGTGCCTGCAGGAATGCGACACCCTCGAGCTCCCCGAGGAGATCGGTCTCCTGCACCTCGCCGACTCCACTGTGCGCAACCGACTCGGCCTGGCGATCTACTATCGCAAGGACCGGTTCACCAACGAGCACACCCAGACCTTTGCGCTCAAGAAGTCACTGCACGACCGCGTGCTGACCCCCGCGCATGAGCGCCTGATCGGCACCCGACTGACCGACCTCGTCGCCCACCGCGAAATCGTCGTCGCTTCGTTCCACGCCGCGCCGCTCACCGCGCTCAACTCCCTGCGGCGCAACCAGATCCGCACCGCGCACGAAGAACTGCACGTGCTCGGGCCGGGCCTGCCGACCCTGATGGTGGGCGACTACAACTACCCGATCTTCAAGGGGCGCCTCGGCGACCACATCACTCAGTCCGGCTACGACCTCACCCTGAGCGACACCCGCACGTACACGCGCTACAAGTTCTTCCGTGGGCATTTCGACCTGGCAACCTCCATCGGACTGACCATCGACAGTGTCGAGACGCTGCCCCTCGGCACCTCCGACCACCTGCCCATCCTGGTCACCTCCACCTACAGCGACGAGCCGGTGAACGCCACGAATGTGCCGGCCAGCCTCGCCGAGACCGAACGCGCTCCGGGCGGCGAATTCGCGATCTAAGGGGCGGGGCCTCGTTTACCGGGTGTCGCCGCGCGTCCAGAGCAGGTGGGCACGCACCGACAGGGATCCGCCGATCAGGAGGGCCACGCCCGCCATCCAGAGCAGGACGGTGAGGAACGCGTTGGCCGTCACGGCGTTGAGAATGATCAGGGCCACCCCGAAAGCACTGAAACTGAACCCGGCGACGGCGCAGGTGGTGAAGGACCAGTTCTTCATGCGGGTGGTTCCAATCGGGCGGGGATTCGACAGCGTTCACGGTAGCAGGCCCGCGGGGCGCATAACGTGCCTCGCCTGCCCAGGACGAGTGAGTCCGAATCGGTTGATTGCATCGCTCCCGGATTGGCAGAGCTGACTGCACCGCGCGGACGCTGTTCAGCACGGGCGAGCGCCGGGTTCGGCGTCGAACCAATTCGACGGAGATTTTGGGTGAAATCAACTTCCAGAGTGGGTTTACCCTGAGTGTCAGCCTGTAGTGAGACAGTTCGTGTTTCACTACAGGCCGCACTTGAGGCGGGGAATTGAGAGTTCAGTTGGATATTTCAGAGTTGCCC
>NZ_SOGD01000060.1:0-31758 GCF_004402345.1 Cryobacterium sp. TMT2-15-1
CGGCCGGGTGGCTCTCGCCGGCGTCGACGGCGGCCGCGTCGAGCGCCGCCGCGTCCGCGGCGAGTCCGGCGAGGTGTGCCTCCGCCGTGTCGACCCGGCCACGGGCGGCATTGAGGGCGTTCTGCTGCCGCAGCACCTCGCCGCGCACGGAGGCCAGGCGGCCCGCGGCGGTCTCGGCCTGCCCGGTCAGCTGGGAGAGGTGAAGGTCGTGCTGGGAGACCAGCACGGCCTGGGCGGCGATCTGTTCGTCGAGGGCGTCGAGCCGGCCCCGGGACTTCTCGGTGGCCGCGCGGGCGGCAGCCCAGGTGGATTCGGCCACGTCGATGCGGCTGCGCAGCGCGTCGATCTCGGCGGCGGCATCCGTCAGCATCGCCGTGGTCACCCTGGGGCCGGCGTCCACGGACTCGGCCTGCGAGCCGAGCAGGGCCAGCCGCTGGTTGGCGAGGGTGTAGAGGCCGCGCAGGCGCTCCTGCACGGATTCCAGGCCGAAGTTCGTGCGCCGGGCCTGGTCGACGGCGTCGCCGATCTGCTCGTGCTCGAGTCGGCGCAGGCGCCGCTGCCGGGTCTCGAGCTGTTCGGTCAGCACGAGTCGTTCGGCGTGCCGCTCGCTCTCGGTGCGGCCGTGCGCGTCGAGCGCGATACGCAGCGTGACCACGTCGTCGGCCAGGAGCCGGGCCCGGGCGTCGCGGGCGACGGCGGCGATGGTCTGCGCCTCGCGGGCGATGTCGGCCTGGCGTCCGAGCGGTTTGAGCTGCCGACGGATCTCCCCGGCCAGGTCGCTGAGCCGGGTGAGGTTGGCCTGCATGCCGTCGAGCTTGCGGAGGGTCTTCTCCTTGCGCCGACGGTGCTTGAGAATGCCGGCGGCCTCCTCGATGAACCCGCGGCGCTCCTCGGGGCTGGCACGCAGCACGGCGTCGAGCTGCCCCTGCCCCACGATCACGTGCATCTCCCGGCCGAGGCCGGAGTCGCTGAGCAGCTCCTGCACGTCGAGCAGGCGGCAGGTGCGCCCGTTGATCGCATACTCACTCGCGCCGTTGCGAAAGAGGGTGCGGGAGATGGTGACCTCGGTGTAGTCGATCGGCAGCGCGCCATCCGTGTTGTCGATGGTCAGCGTCACGGCAGCCCGCCCGAGCGGGCCCTTGGTGGACGTGCCGGCGAAAATGACGTCTTCCATCTTGCCGCCGCGAAGGGTCTTCGCGCCCTGCTCGCCCATCACCCAGGCGAGTGCGTCGACGACGTTGGACTTGCCCGAGCCGTTGGGCCCGACCACACAGGTGACGCCGGGTTCGAAGGCGAACGTGGTGGGGTGGGCGAAGGATTTGAAGCCTTTGAGGGTGAGGCTCTTCAGATACACGGTTTCGCCCCCTTTCGTCGCTGACTCGGGTCGCGGCCGCCCGGCGCGCCGCCCCCAGCAACGGTACCGGATACAGCCGCCACCGCCCGGTAGGCGCGGTCCCCGGCGGTAGGCGCGGTCCCCGACGAATTTGACGGGGATTTTGCCGATGTGAAGCGGAGACGGATGTCTCGGGCCGGGTTTGAGCAAAATCTCGGCTCTCCTGCTTCATCCGTCGAATTGGTTCGGGGCTGGGGCCGAGCCCGGGCGGCAGGGCAGCGCTACGCTGGCCGATCATGGGGACCTTCAGCTTCGAGATCGACGAACTCGCCATTCCCGCCGCGCCGCACGCTCCCGGCTGGGCCGATTTCGAGGCGGCGAACGGGGTGCGCAACACGGTCGAGGCCGAGGCGAACGGCACCACCGACCTGGAGCTGACCGCCGAGGAGCTCCTGCCGGGCTGGCTCAAGCAGGCGTGGGAGCCCAAGCGCCTCTTCGTGGCCCGGTCCAAGGGACGCATTGTCGGGCGCGGTCACTACGAGACTCTTTCGGAGGATTCCGCCGAGCACGCGTGGTTGGCCGTGGAAGTGCTTCCCGAGTACCGACGGCGAGGCATCGGCTCAGCCCTCACTGCCCGGCTCGAGGCGATCGCGCACTCCGAGGGCCGCAGCGTGCAGATCGTCTACGCTCCATCACCGACAGCGCCGGGTGAGCGCCTCCACTCCCCCACCGGGTTCGGTTCGGTTCCGCTCGGCAACCCCGAGGTTCGGTTCCTTCAGGGCCGCGGCTACCTCCTCGAGCAGGTCGTGCGCGCAGCCGGCTTACCCTGCCAGTGGATCCCACGCAGCTCCGCCGCCTGCGCGACGCCGCCGCCGGATATGCGGGTCCGGACTATTCAGTGCTGCAGTGGGTCGATCGCACCCCGCCGGAATGGGTGCCCGATCTGGCGGTGCTCTACACGCGCATGAGTACGGATGCCCCGAGCGCCGGCCTGGCCGAACCGGAGCAGCTCTGGACGCCCGAGCGTGTCATGCAGAAGGAGCAGAAGGCTGCCGCCGGCAGGCGCACGGCGCTGACCTCGGCGGTGCTGCATGGCCCGAGCGGCCACCTCGTGGGATTCACCGAGCTGGAGGTGCCGGTGGAGTCCCGCCGCGCGGTCAGTCAGGAGGACACGCTGGTGCTGCGCGAGCACCGCGGCCGCCGGTTGGGGATGCTGCTGAAGGTGGCAAACCTCGAGGCGGTCGCGCATGCGCCGCGCGAGTCTGACGACCTGGCTACTGTTCAGCGTCGACGCCTCGACGAGAAGCAGGGTCAGGGCTTCGGTGAGCTTGTCGGCGGTGACCGCACGGGCGATCGCCGCCTGCCAGGGCACCCTCGCAGCGAACTCCGCAACCTCGGCGGCATCAGCTCCTCGGGCGAAGTTTCGTATTCGTGTTCAATAGACAGTTTTCCCGCGGTCGGCGATCCTCAGCGCAGCCGTTGGCAGCGCGGGCAGAGGTGTGAACTGCGGTTCATGAACTGCTGCCGCACGAGCAGTGTGCCGCAGCGGGGGCACGGCAGACCCTGCCGGCCGTAGGCGTTGAGGCTGTGCGAAAAATACCCGGACTGACCATTCACGTTCACGTATTGCGCATCGAAACTGGTGCCGCCCTCGGCCAGGGCCCGGTTCAGGATGCTGCGGACCGCGCCGAGCAGCGCCCGCCCGTGCGCGGGTGACAGGGAGTCTGCCGGCTGCTCGTAGTGCACCCGGGCCTCGAAGAGGGCCTCGTCGGCGTAGATGTTCCCGATGCCGCTGATCAGAGTCTGGTCGAGCAGGGCGCGCTTGATCCCGGTCTTCTTGCGGGCCAGGGCAGCCAGGAGGAGCGGCGCCGAGAAGCCCGGATCCAGCGGGTCGCGCGCGATGTGCGCCACCTGCGACGGGATCAGCCCCGACCAGTCCAGGCCTGACCCGGCCAGCCCGTCCGCCCCGGTCGCGCCGCCTGCGAGCCCGGAGTACCCGGCCGTCAGCCCGTCGCGGGTGGGCTGCATCGAGTCCACGGCCATACCGCCGAAGATGCGCTGGTCGACGAAGTTGACCCACAGCTCGCCGTGTTCCGGGTGCTCGATCTGCAAACGGATGCGCAGGTGCCGGTCCGTGTCCGATCCAGGGCTGCGCAGCAGCACCTGACCACTCATTCCGAGGTGCACGACCAGGGCGCGCCCGGAATCCAGCGGCAGCCAGAGGAACTTACCCCGGCGGACGGCGGCGAGCGCAACCCGGCTCTGCAACAGGTCGGCGAACTGCCCGCTCGCGGAGTCATGGCGACGCAGGGATCGTGGCTCGAAGACCTCGACGCCGGCGATCACGGCGCCGGTTACGGCCGGCGCCAGGCCGGCGCGAACGACCTCCACTTCAGGAAGTTCGGGCATGCGAGCCTTTCAGCGACACGGCCTGACAGCAGCTCAGGGAGTGCTGAGGCGCGTCCAGGCGTCGAGCGCGGCGGCCATCTCGGCGTGCTTCTTGCTCGTGCCCTCGCCGACCGCACTGACGTCACCCACCGTGACGGTGGCGATGAAGATCTTGGAGTGATCGGGTCCGCTTTCCGCGATGGAATACACGGGAACCCCGGTTCCCAGGCGAGCCGCGGCTTCCTGCAGGCTCGTCTTGGGGTCCATGGACACTCCGAAGTGCCCTGGGTCACGGAGGAGCGGCTCGATCAGGCGCAGGACGAGCGCCGTCGCCGTCTCTCCGCCGGAGTCGAGGTAGACCGCTCCGATGAGCGCCTCGACGGTGTCGGCGAGGATCGACGACTTGTCGCGCCCGTTGGTAAGGATCTCGCCGCGGCCGAGGCGAACGTACTCACCCAAGCCGATGCCGCGCGCGATGCCCGCCAGGGCAACGCTCGACACCAGACTGGCCCGGCGCTTGGCAAGGTCACCCTCGTCGAGCTGCGGGTACTCCCGATAGAGCATGACCGTCACGGCCTGCCCCAGGATCGAGTCACCGAGAAATTCGAGGCGCTCATTGTTGGGTATGCCGCCGTGCTCGTACGCGTACGAGCGGTGGGTGAGAGAGAGCTCAAGCAAGGCCGGGTCGATCTGCACGCCGAGCGTCGTCAGCAAAGACGAGACCTCGGGTTCGACGCTCACGAGTGCTGACTCAGGGAGTGCCCGCGAGGCAGATGCCGACAAACACTGATGCCGCGACTCGACGGACCAGGTCCCTGAATCGGGGCTCCCAGCATCCGTCGGCGCGGCATCAGACGTTCGAGCACAACGAGACTAAACGTCGGCGACCTTGCGGCCCTTGTATTCCATGAACAGCGCCGTGCCGGCGGCGTCGGTGACGACCTTGGCGCGGTGCGGCAGGCTGTAGACAACTTTGCCGTTTTCCATGGTCTTGACCAGGGTGGGAGCCTCGGCCTTCCAGCAGGAACGACGTGAACGGGTGTTGGAGCGTGATTGCTTGCGCTTCGGGACTGCCATGACTACTTCTCTTCTCTATCCGTTTCAGCCTGGATGTCTTCATCCGTGCCGCTGCTTTCGGAAGCTTGGAATTCCATGAGCGCGGCCCACCGGGGATCGCGCTTTTCTTCGGGTAGGAACTCAGGGGCCTCGGCAAGCCGTTCACCGGTCTCGGGGTCGAGACCTGGGCAATCCGGCCGGCAAACCGGCTGGAACGGCAGTGACAACACCACCGCATCCCTGATCAGAGGTTCAAGATCCACGTGGTCATCTTGAACTTCACTTTCATAAGCTTCGTCTAGAGAGTACGCGAAAAGCTCGTGAAACTCGACCTGGACCGGCAATTCGACGTCGATGAGGCATCTGCCGCACTCTCCGGCGGCTATTCCGGACACCTGGGCCGACACGAGGATGCCCTCGTGCAGGGTTTCGAGGCGCAGGTTCGCGATCACGGTGGAGCCGGCCTTCACGGCGACCAAGCTCTCGCCGAGGTCTCCCGGCACGACGATTTCGAGGTGCCGTTCGTGCATGGTGCCCGGGCGGTTGATCAGGTCGCGCACATCGACCTTGTACGGGGTCTTCTTGAATCTACTCACGAGGAAAGATTCTACGCGTTCACGGCTGGGCGTCCGATTCGTCGATCGGCGGGGCGCCAGAGCGATGCCGGCAGCAGCGTCGCCCGCACCCGCAGGCGCCGGCCCGACACCGAATGGATGCCGCGGAGCACCACGTCGAGGTCGGCCACGCGTTCCGCCGCCCGCGCGGACTGCGCGTCGTCACCCGGTCGCCCGAAGTGGCTGCGCTCCGCTCCCACGAGGAGCCGGTCGAGGGCCTCGGCCGGGGCTCCCCCGCCCGGACCGGCGCCCTCCGTGACGCTCTCGGCGCCGCCTACCGAGCCGATGAAAACCCGTAGCCGGGCGGCGAGCTCGCGCGGCGTCTCGGTCTCCCGCACGAAGACGCCATGGTCCACCGCCGTGTCGCTGACCTCACGCCACGCCTCCACGGCCCCGCTCTGCCCCGACAGAAGGCCCCGGCGCCGCAGCATCCGCCGAATCACCCGGAGGAGGGCCGGCAGCAGGAGCAGCGCGAGCGTCCCGAGGACGAGCAGGCCGAGACGGATGATGCCGCCGCGCGAGTCCGCGGGCGAAGAAGCGTCGGCCTGGGCGTCAGCGGCGTTCTGGCCGCCGAGGTCCTCGGGGCGCGGCGCGTCCGACGGACCGGCCTGGCCGGAATCAGTCAGCGGCACGGTGACGGCATCGTCTTGCGTGTAGGCAGGCACGGCGCCGCGGCCGGGCGTGGGCTCGAAGGGCACCCAGCCGACGCCCTCGAAGTAGACCTCCGTCCACGCGTGCAGGTCGTGGGTGTCGACGCTGTACCGGCCGACCCCGGCGACAGAACCCGACGCGGACAGCGACCCGGGTTGGTAGCCGATCGCGATCCGGGACGGGATGCCGATCGATCGGGCCATCGCCGCCATCGCCGAGGAGAAGTGCACGCAGTACCCCGTCTTCACCTCGAGGAAGGTGCTGACGACGTCAATGCCGCCACCGTCATAGCCGGCCTCGACGGGAGCCTCGGTGTCGTAAGCGAAGTCGCTGCCGCGCAGGTAGTCCTGCAGTGCCCGCGCGGCCTCGTACGCGCTCGTGGTGCCGGCGGTGACCTCACGCGCGGTGTCGCCGATCAGGGCCGGAGTCTCGGCCGGCAGCCTCAGGCTGCGCCGGATCTCCGCCGGATAGGCACCCTCGGCTTCCCGCAACTGCTCCGCCGTCGGCTCCAGCGTGAGCGCGGTGACGGTGTATTCCTGGCCGCGGGTCGTGTCGCCGGGGCTCGTGATGGACCCGGTCGCCTCGTTCCAGTACCAGGCGCCGAGCAGGCCGGTCACCGAGCGGGGCGGCGCAGGGGTCGGCAGCCACCGGGCGGCCAGGTTGTCGATGCCGATGGTCGTGATCGTCTCGCTCGTCTTGATATCGGGTGAGAACCCCGGCGGCAGGTCGATGTCGTCGACGGCGTTCGCGCGACTCCCGGGCGCCTCCCCGGCGGTCCAGTTGCGGCCCGAGAGTTCATCGAGTGTCAGCAACCGAAGGTAGGGCGGCCGAGTCGCCGTGGTGCGGAAGTGCAGCACCGGTTCGGCGTCCGGCCGACGCAGGTCCTGACCGAGGTTGATCATGGGGCTGACACCGTTGGAGAACAGCAGGCTGCTGCCCGGGCGCACACCGCTGAGGCTGCCCCCAGGCAAAACGGGCGTCGCGACGCTGACCACGATTGCCGCCACGATCGCGAGGCTGCCCACGACGACCGCTCCCCCGAAGGAGTCGGGCACGTGGCGCCGCCTGGGCGCGACCGTGCCGGGCCCCGCTACGGCCGACGGGCCGGGCAGGCTGCCGGCCCGGCGCATCCGGATCTCGACGTGGAGGAGCAGGAGGTAGGCGGCGGCCGTGAGTACGAGGGCCTCGAGGTTGGCCTCGTAGCCGAGGGCAAGCCCCGGCACGAGCAGCGGCACCAGAACGGGCAGTCCGGCGAGCGCGGGCACCCGCAGGAGGACCGCGAGCGTGTCGATCAGGATCGCGATCACGCCGGCGCCGGCGCTGAGCAGGAACAGGATGCCGGCGGTCGCCTCGGCCGGCGTCGATTGCTGCTCGATGGAGACCGCCCCGGAAAGCGCCAAATCGCGGAACCGGTCGATCGTCTCCCCGGTCGGGATCAGCCAGAGCCAGCCGCTTCCGGCGCCGAAGAGCAGCGTCAGGACGGCCACAAGAACCCCGAATCCGGCGAGCGGCCCGAGGAAGACGGGCAGCCCGGCGCGGCGGAGTGCGGCAGAACCGAGCAGGACGCCGGCGGCCGTGAACGTCATCAGCCACCACCAGCCCGTGTCCTCGAGCAGCGGCCCGAGGCCGGCGTCGGCCACGACCAACAGCAATAGGAGTGCGAACGCGAGGGGCCACTGCGCCCGCTTGAGTCGGTCCGCCCGGGCGGAGGGATCGTGCCGGGTGGTGCGAGTGCCCTGGTCGGGAGCAGCCTGGTCGGGAGCGACCCGGTCAGACGGCGTCATTCAGGGGCCTCCTCGCGCCGATCAAGTCCTCCCAGGCACGGGGGATGTCCCGGGCCTGGTGCACGGGGATGCAGCGCCAGCCGGCCTCGCGCAGCCGGCACACGGCATCCGTTCGAACCGTGGGCAGCACGAACGCCACCGCGGGGCGGCTCTGGGACACGAGGTCGGCGAGCTCGGTCAGATCCCGGTCGTCGACGGCGACGAGCACCGCGAAGGTCGGCAGCAGCCCGCCGGGCACCACGAGCGTGCTGAGTTTCGCGGCGGTCCCGGACTCGGGCGTACCAGGTTGGACGGCCAGGGGTCCGGGCTTCGCTGCGGGGCCGCCGAACGTGTACGTCTGTTCTGCTGCGTCCTCGGCGGGCTCCGCCGGGTCGGGCGGGTCCGCCGGCTCGACCCCGGCCAGCCCTTCGAGCAGCAGCGCGATTCCGCCCGGCGGCAGGAAGACGGTGGGAGGGTCGCCGCGCAGGCCGCCGTGGCCGCCGGGTCGCCCCGGGGTAGCGTTCGCCTGACCCGGGCTCGCCAGCCTGCCGGACGAACCCGAGCTGGGGTCGGACAGGCTGGGGTCGGACAGGCTCGGGTCGGACAGGCTCGGTCCGGACAGGCTCGGTCCCAGCGCAACCAGGTCGAGCCGGTAGCCGGCCGCCAGCAGGTGCACCCCCACGGATGCCGCGAGCTCGACGGCCACCTCGAACGCCTGCTCGAGGCGCGGCCCGCCGAGATCGGTGCCGCTGTCGGCACCGGCACCCGTGTCGGCACCGACGACGGTCGGGCGGCCGCGGCGGCCGCGCAGCGCGGTGTCAAGCACGAGTCGGACTCCGGGGTTGCTCTGCTCCTCCTCCTGCCGCACCATGATCGCGCCCAGGCGGGCCGTGGCCGGCCAGTTCACGCGGCGCAGCGGGTCGCCCGGCCGGTACTCGCGCGCGATCAAGGGGTCTGCGTTGTGGTTCAGGTGCCGGAGCCGCTCCGGCACGTCGCCGTCGTTCAGGGTGCCGGTGAGGCCCCGACCGGCCAGGGCGGTCACCCGGGGCGTCACCGCCAGGTCGTGCGGCTCCCCCACGGCCCACTCGCCCGAGGCAAGGCCGAAAGGATCCGAACGCCCGATCAGCACCGGGCCCGTTGCGTAGAGACCCCGCCGGGGCAAGCTGAACCGGTACTCGAACCTCACACTGTCTGCACCGGTGTCCAGGCCGCCCTCATAGCGGTCGAGGGCCGGTAGCGGCGTTCCGGCCGGCACGGTCAGTCCGACGTCGCCGGCGTCCCGCCCCCGCACGGTGTCCCGCAGATGCAGGCCCGCCAGGGGCCGGGAGGAAAGGTTCCGCACCCCGAGCCCCACGACGACCTCGCCGCCGGCCGGCACGACCGGTGGGCGCAGCATCCGGGTGACGCGCAGGCGCACCGGATGGATCGAGACGTACCCGAGGGCGGCGACGGGGATGGCCAGGAGGACACCGGCGATGAACAGAAGGTCGCGCTGGTTCGTCAGCAGGGCGAGCAGCAGAAGGCCGGCTCCCACGGCGAGGAACATCCCGCCTCGAAGGGTGAGCCGAGGAATCCGGACGCGCCGCTGCTTCGCCGGCATGGCGTCAGGGATGCCCGGTGGCACCGACGGGAACGGGGGTGGCCGCCACGATCCGGCGAACGATGTCGTCGACCACCGGGCCGCTGTCCTGATGGTGGCCGAGCACCCGGCTGCTCGCCACGAGGCGGTGCCCGAGCACGGCGACGGCGAGGGAGTCGATGTCGTCGGGCAGCACATAGTCCCGGCCGTGCAGCGCCGCCTGGGCCTTGGCCGCCCGGATCAGCTGCAGTGTGGCACGGGGGCTGGCGCCCAGGCGCAGGTCGCGGTCGTCGCGGGTGGCCCGCACCAGGCTGACCGTGTACTCCTTCACCGCGGGAGAGGCGAACACCCGCTGCACGGCCGTCATCATTCCGCGCAGCTGGGCGCCGGAGACGACCGACTCGATGCCGGCCAGCGGGCTCGACGTGTCGCGGGCATCCAGCATCATCAGCTCGGACTCGGTGTCGGGGTACCCCATCGAGATGCGTGCCATGAACCGGTCCCGCTGGGCCTCGGGAAGCGCATAGGTGCCCTCCATCTCGATCGGGTTCTGCGTGGCCACGACCGTGAAGGGCAGCGGCAGCAGGTAGGTGGAGCCGTCGACGGTGACCTGGCGTTCCTCCATGCATTCCAGCAGCGCGGACTGGGTCTTCGGGCTCGCCCGGTTGATCTCGTCCCCGATCACGATGTTCGCGAAGATGGCGCCAGGCTTGAACTCGAATCGGCGGTCCACCTGGTTGAACACCGACACGCCCGTCACGTCGGAGGGCAGCAGGTCGGGGGTGAACTGGACGCGGCTGACCGTGCAGTGCACGGACTTGGCCAGCGCCTTGGCCAGCATGGTCTTGCCGACGCCGGGAACGTCCTCGATCAGAAGGTGCCCCTGGGCCAGCAGCACCGTGAGAGCCGTCGTGACGGCCGTGTGCTTGCCGTCGATGACGGTTTCCACATTGCGGATGATCGCACGCGCCGCAGCCTGGACGGCCGCAAGGTCCATCAGGGTCTCGTCGTCCGTGTCGGTGACAGGGCCGCCCGCGTTCCCGGTGAGCGCCGGAACGGAAACCGAGCGCACGGGCGACGTATTCACACGCGTGTCTTCTGCAGGAATGCCGCCACGGCCGGCGGCACGTAGGGGGTGATATCGCCGCCGAGGGCGGCGACCTGGCGCACCAGGGAACTGGACACGTGGGCGTTGGCCGGGTCGGGCAGCAGGAAGATCGTTTCCACGGCGGCGAGGTTGCGGTTCACGATCGCCATCGGGGTCTCGTAGGCCACGTCCACCTGTGAGCGGATGCCCTTGATCAGCACGCCTGCGCCGACCTCCATACAGTAATCGACGAGCAGCCCCATGCCCCAGGAGGCCACCACGATGTTGCCCGGCAGCCCGGCGTCCAGGATGGACCGCTGCAGCAGGGAAACCCGCTGGCTGATCGGCAGCAGAGCCGTCTTGCCGGGGTTGTGCACGACGAGCACGTGCAGTTCGTCGAAGAGACCGGCCGCCCGTTCAATCACGTCGAGATGACCCCGCGTGACGGGGTCGAATGAACCGGGGACGACGGCGATCCTGCGCATAGCGATCACCCTAGCCCCAGTGCGTGAACGGTGCCTGAGCGCGCTCCGATCCTGCTGTCAGGACTTGGTGAGCGAGGCCCGCTCCGCGTCGTCGAGGCGCCGCCGCACCGCCTCCCGAAGCGCCGGGACCGATTCGAGGTGCGGGTCGTGTTCGCTCAGGCGCTGCGCATAGCCCCTGGCCTCCCCGATCAGGTCGCCGTCGGTCGCCACCCTCAGCAGGCGTAGTGAAGAGCGGCCCCCGGACTGGTTGCTGCCGAGCACATCGCCCTCCCGGCGCAGCTCCAGGTCGACCTGGGCCAACTCGAACCCGTCGAGGGTGGCAGCGACAGCCTCGACTCGCTCGCGCGCGATGGTTTCGGCCTCCGCGCTCGTGACCAGGAGACAGAGCCCCGGCACGCCGCCGCGGCCCACCCGGCCGCGCAGCTGGTGCAGTTGCGAGACGCCGAACCGGTCGGCGTCCAGCACCACCATGGCGGAGGCGTTCGGCACGTCGACGCCGACCTCGATGACGGTCGTCGCCACGAGCACGTCGATCTCACCGGCCGCGAACGCGCGCATGGCCACGTCTTTCTCGTCGCTGGTCATGCGCCCGTGCAGCGGTTCGATGCGGGCGGAGGCCAGGGCCGGGTTACCACGCAGTTCGGCGAGCACCATCTCGACGGATGCCGGCGCTGCCGCCTCGGGATCGACCTCCGCGCTCTCCTCGAGCTGTTTCGGGGCGATGGCCGGGCACACCACGAAACCCTGGCGGCCCTGGGCGAGCTCCTCCGCCAACCGGGTCCACACCCGGGTGACCCAGCCGGGCTTCTCGAACACAGGCACGACGAAGGTCTCGATGCCCTGTCGCCCCTCCGGCAGCTCCGCGATCGTGCTCACGTCGAGGTCGCCGAACACGGTCATGGCCACGGTGCGCGGGATCGGGGTGGCGGTGAGCACCAGCACGTGCGGCGGCACGGCTCCCTTCAGCCGCAACGCCTCGCGCTGCTCCACGCCGAACCGGTGCTGCTCGTCGACGACGACCAGTCCGAGGTCGAAAAACGTGACCTTGTCGCCGAGCAGCGCATGCGTGCCGATCACGATCTTGGCTTGTCCGGACACCACTCGGAGCAGCGCCTTGCGGCGCTCCGCCACCGGCAGCTGCCCGGTGAGCAGGGTGGGCATCAACGTGCCCGCCAGCTCGGGGCCGAGCGACCGCACAATCGTGCGCAGGTGCTGGGCCGCCAGAACCTCGGTGGGAGCGAGGAAAGCCGATTGGCCGCCCGTGTCGGCGACGGTGAGCATGGCCCGCAGGGCCACGACGGTCTTGCCGGAGCCGACCTCGCCCTGCAGCAGCCGGTTCATCGGGTGGGTCTCGATAAGGTCGGCGGAGATCTCCATGGCCACGCCCCGCTGGTCCGCGGTGAGGCTGAAGGGCAGGCCGGCATCGAAGCGCTCGAGCAGGCCGCCGGACGACGCCACGCGCGGGGTGGAGCGCTGCTGCCGGGCGGTGAGCCGCTGCTGCACCAGGGCGCTCTGCAGAACGAAGGCCTCGGTGAACCGCAGGGTGTCCCTGGCGCGGCGCCAGTCCGCATCGGTTTCCGGGCGGTGGATCAGCTCGAAGGCCCGGCCCTGCGGCAACAGCCCGCGCTCGGCGCGCAGCTCCGGCGGGATCGGGTCGGGCACCGGGCCCACGCTGTCCAGCAGGATCGCGATGGACTGCGCGACCTGCCAGCTGGCCACGGTGTTGGTGGACGGGTAGATCGCGACGGGCTGCTCGATCCAGAGTTTGGCGGCCGCGGCATCCGTGGGCATCTCGGGTTCGTCGTCGGCGCCGGGGCCGAAGAGCTTGTAGGTCGGGTGCGTGAGCTGCAGGTGGCCCCGGTAGTCGGTGACCTTGCCCGCGAACATTCCGCGCATGCCGGGTTGGAGCTGCCTGGCCCGCCAGGACTGGTTGAACCAGGTGAGACTGAGGATGCCGCGGCCGTCGGAGATCTTCACCTCGACGATCGACCCCTTTCGGGCTTTCATCGGGCGTTCCTCGACCGAGCGGATCTCCGCCACAATGGTCACGTTCTCGTCGAGTGGCAGCAGGCTGATCGACGAGAGCTCGCCGCGGCGGGCGTAGCGGCGCGGGTAGTGGCTGAGCAGATCGCCCACGGTGTGCGAGCCGAAGGCCTTGCCCAGGGCGACGGCCGTTTTGCCGCCGACCACGGTGGCCAGCTTGCTGTCCAGGGTCACCGGGGCGAGAGTCTCCCCAGCCTCCGAATCGGTCATGTCTCGATCGTAGGCGGCACGTGCGACATGCGGCACCGGGTCGGCGCGGGCGCGCCGCGACCTCGGCCGCCGACGGGCGATAAACTCGACGGGTTATGACGCGAATCGTCGCCGGGTTTGCCGGTTCCCTGCCCCTGGCGGTGCCCAAGACCGGCACCCGCCCCACGAGCGACCGCGTGCGGGAGGCGATCTTCTCCGCCCTCGACGCGCGCGACATCATCCGGGGCGCTCGGGTTCTCGATCTGTACGCCGGGTCGGGCGGGCTCGGCCTGGAGGCGGCCAGCCGGGGAGCGCGCATCGTGACCCTGGTCGAGAATAACTTTGGCGCCGCGCAGATGTGCCGCAAGAACACCGAGGCCGTGCTGCGGGCGGCACCGGGGCGGGGCGCCCCGAAGATCAAGGTGAGCAGCCAGTCCGTGCAGTCGTTCCTCGCGGCCACCGGCGATGGATTCGACCTGGTCTTCATCGACCCGCCCTACGACCTGGCCGAGACCGAGCTCGGCCACAACCTTGCCGCCCTAGCGCCGCTGCTCGACGTGGACGCACTCGTCATCGTGGAGCGCAGTTCCCGCTCCCCCGAACCGGTCTGGGGAGCGGGCCTCGCATCCGACCGGCGCAAGGACTACGGCGACACGACCGTCTGGTACGCCTCCCCCGTTCTGCCCGCCGCCTGAGTCGCTCTCAGGCGACGGCGCCGTCCCAGCCGCGATAGGGGTCCCAGCCGGCCTGGTCATGGGGGCGGCCGTCCACCAGGACCGAGCCTGCGGCATCCGTCACCACGCCGACGACGCGGAAGCCGGCGGGCAGCACGGCGCCCGGCGGGAAAGTGGCCAGCAGGCCATGGTCCTCGCCGCCGCCGAGGGAACGCTCGACATTCTCGCCGAGGGCCGACCGGGCGAAGTCGATGCCCACGCTGCTGGCCCGGGCGAGGCGCCCGGCGTCGATGGCGAGTCCGTCGGACACGTCCAGCATCGCGGTCGCGCCGGCGCCGGCGGCGGCCGGACCTCGGTCGATGGGCGGCACCGGTGCGAGCTGCGCGGCGACCGCCTCGGGATGCTGCGCCCGCAACGCGTCCGCCAGCGCGGCATCCGGAACACCGTTTTCGTCCACGGCGAGACGGAAGAGCAGGTCCAGGCCTCGGGCGGCCTCACCGAGGCGCCCGGCCAGGACCACGACGTCGCCTGGCCGCGCCCCGGAGCGCAGCACGGGCTCGCGTCCCTCGAGGTCGCCGAAGGCTGTCACAGCGAGCGTGAGGGCGTCGGACGCGGACAGGTCGCCGCCGACGACGCCGCAGCCCGGGGCCAGCGCCTCGCAGCAGTCCCGCAACCCGTCGGCGATGCCCTCGATCACCGAGATCGGCGTCGATGGCGGGGCGGCGATCGCCACCACCAGTGCGGTGGGACGGGCCCCCATGGCGGCGACGTCGGACAGGTTCGTCGCGGCGGCCTTCCAGCCGAGGTCGTGCGGGGACGACCAGGCGAGCCGGAAATCCGGACCCTGGATCATCATGTCGGTGGTGACAACGTAGCGCCCGTCCGGCGCCCGCATCACGGCGGCGTCGTCGCCGGGGCCGAGGAGCTGAGCCGCGGAGCCCGGCAGTCGCGGGAAGATTCGGGCGAGAACCTCCCCTTCGCTCAGGTCGGCCAGCGTCGCACTCGTGGGGACCATCGCGCCCGCAGCATTCGTCATGCTTCAAACGGTAGCCTGAATGCAATGACTCCCCGCATCCGCTTCCTCCGCACCGGCCTCGCGCTCACGCTCGTCGCTGGTACCGTGCTCCTCACCGGCTGCACGGCGATCGTGCCGCTGGAACCGGCCGCGGATGCCGTCAATCCCACCTGCGCCGACCTCATCGTTCGCCTTCCGACCTCGGTGGCCTCGCTTCCGGAACGTGAGACGAACGCCCAGGCCACGGGCGCGTGGGGCACCCCGAGCGCGGTCCTGTTGCACTGCGGCGTTGCCGTGCCCGCACCGACGACGCTCCCCTGCCTCACGGTCAACGGCATCGACTGGATCGAAGACGACTCGGATGCCCCGCTCTACCGCTACACCACCTACGGCCGCGACCCGGCAACCGAACTGGTCATCGACTCGGACAAGGTCAGCGGGTCCACGGTGCTCGTTGACCTGGCGCAGGCCGTGGGTAACATCCCCGCGACGGGCCAGTGCCTCGGCGCCGCGGACCTGCTGCTGCCGACCGACGGCGAGACGGTGGCGCCCGCTCCGTAGTCCGCCGCCCTGCCGTCCTGCTGCCCCGAGCCGACAGCCTTAGGAGTTTCGGCCGCACGGGCGGGTGCGGGTGCGGAGTTGTCAAGTGTTACGTCTCATTTCGTTACGCCGCGACGTCTGGGAGCAGCGCCGCCGGCCGGCCCGTAACGTCGCCGGGGAGTCGCCGTCACACGGCGTGCGACCTCTGATGGACGGGGACACGACATGCTTCTCACCGGACTCGGCCTGGGCGTCGCCCTGGGCTTCACCATGCAGCGGGGCAGGTTCTGCGTCACCGGCGCGTTCCGGGACCTGTGGCTCACGGGCAGCACCCGCTGGCTGACGGCCTTTCTGATCGTCATCGCCGTGCAGAGTGTGGGCGTCTTCGCCCTCGACGCTGCCGGAGTGATCACCCTCGACCCCCAGCCCTTCGCCTGGCTGGCCACGATCATCGGTGCGTTCATCTTCGGGTTCGCCATCGTGCTGGCCGGCGGATGCGCCACGGGCACCTACTACCGCGCCGGCGAGGGTCTGGTGGGCAGTTGGTTCGCCCTGATCTTCTACGCCCTCTTCTCCGCCATCTCGAAGACGGGCGCGTTGTCCGCTCCGGTCGCGGCGCTGCGCGGTATCACCGTGGAGGCCTCCACCATCCACGGAGTCCTCGGCATCTCACCGTGGGTGCTGGTCGCGGTGCTCGTCACCGGCGTCGGCCTGCTCGCCCGGCACCACCTGCGGCTGCGGTCGTCCCGGCCGGTCGCGTCGCTCCCGGCCCGCACGAGCGGCATCCGTCATCTCCTGTTCGAGAAGAAATGGGGCGCGTTCACCACCGCCCTGATCATCGCGCCGCTCGCCATCCTCGCCTGGCCGCTCAGCTGGGCAACCGGGCGCGAGTCCGGGCTCGGTATCACCGGGCCGTCCTCGAACATGGTCAACTACCTCGTGCGCGGTGATCCCCAGTTGATCGACTGGGGAGTGTACCTGGTGATCGGCATCCTGCTCGGCTCGTTCATTGCAGCCAAGGGCAGCGGCGAGTTCCGGGTGCGTCTTCCCGATGTCACCACCACCGTCCGCAGCATCCTCGGCGGGGTGCTGATGGGCGTCGGAGCCAGCCTGGCCGGCGGGTGCACCATCGGCAACGGCATGGTCGACACCGCCACCTTCGGCCTCCAGGGCTGGGTGGCGCTGGTGTTCATGATCATCGGCACCGGCGCCGCGACGCGCCTCTTCATCACCGGGTCCGCGCGGGTCGGGGTCTCCCCCGCTCGCGTTCCCGCCAACCAGTAGCAACCCCCTAGCCAACCAGGAGAAAGAAGCCCGACATGGCACAGTACGTACTTGAGACCGACGGTCAGGTCTGCCCGTTCCCGCTCGTGGAGGCCGGAGCCGCAATCGAGAAGCTCGACCTCGGCGACGAGCTCACCATCAACTTCGACTGCACGCAGGCGACGGATGCCCTGCCACGCTGGGCGGCGGAGAGCGGCTACCCGGTCACCCACTTCGATCGCGTTGGAGAAGCCCACTGGACCATCACGGTGCAGAAGGCCTGATCGGAGCGCCGGGCGCGCGGCAGGGCGGCTAGACCGCCAGGTGCAGCGCGGCCGGCGCGGCGCGGCGGGCGATCGCCACCTCGATCAACTCATCAATCAACTGCGGGTAGGTGAAGCCACTGGCCAGCCAGCAGCTCGGGAACATCGAGATGGGGGTGAACCCGGGCATGGTGTTGATCTCGTTGATCACCCAGCCGTCATCGGTGAGAAAGAAGTCCACCCGCGCCAGGCCGGCGCCATCGATCGCGTCGAACGCGCGGATGGCCAGGGCCTGCATCTGGGCGAGTTCCTCGGAGGTGAGGTCGGCCGGGCAGACCAGGTCGATGCCGGACGCACCGAGGTACTTGGCGGCAAAGTCGTAGAAGTCCCGCCCGGTGACCCGAACCTCGCCGGCGACGGATGCCCGCGTCGGCTCGCCAGGACGCCCCTGCAGCACGGCGATCTCGAGTTCGCGTCCGCGCAACCCGGCCTCGATCAGAACCTTGCTGTCCTCGAGCAGAGCAACCCGCATCGCCTCGGCGAGCTGGTCCAGGCTCGACACCCGACTCACGCCCACGCTCGACCCTGCCCGTGCCGGCTTCACGAACACGGGCAGCCCGAGCTCCTCGGCCGCCGCGAACGCCATCCCGGGGGCCTCGACCCAATCGCCGGCGGTGAGGGTACGCCACGGGGCGACCGGGAGGGCAGCCTGCTGGAAGACGGTCTTGGTGAAGTGCTTGTCCATTCCGAGCGCCGACGCGAGCACACCTGAGCCCACGTAGGGCAGCCCGACGAGTTCGAGCAGCCCCTGCACGGTGCCGTCCTCGCCGAACGGGCCGTGCAGGATCGGGAAGACCAGATCGACGTTGCCGAGCGAACGGTAGCCGGCGCCGTCACTGACGGTCAGCTGGCGGCTGAGGCTGCTCTCCGGCCACCGGATGCGGGTGCCGTTGTCGAAGACCTCCGGCAGTTCGGCCGCGTCCAATGTGAACCGGGCCGGGTCATCCGCTTCGAGCACGAAGGCTCCGTCGCGGGTGATGCCGACCGGAATGACGTGGTAGCGGTCGCGGTCAATCGCCGCCAGGACGCCGCCCGCTGTGGCGCAACTGATCGAATGTTCGCTTGACCGACCCCCAAAGAGCAGCGCCACCGTGAGCTTGTTCGTCATCAATCGTCCTTTCGCCCTGCGGCTCCGCTGAGTCCGTGGTTAGGTGCGGGGCGAGATCCCGCGGTTTCAGAGTACCGGCCAGCACCTGGCGGACCTGCTCAACGATGGGCATGTCCACCCCCTTGGCGCGGGCGAGATCGAGAATGGGGCCGACGGACGCAAGACCCTCGGTGGTCTGCTGCATCTGCTTGACGACATCGTTGATGCCGTAGCCCTGGCCGAGGAGCCGGCCGGCGGTGTTGTTGCGCGACAGCGGCGACTGGCAGGTCGCGATCAGGTCGCCCAGGCCGGCCAGGCCAGCCAGCGTCTCCGGATGCGCGCCGTAGGCCACCGCGAAATCGGTCATCTCCACGAGACCGCGGGTGATGATCGACGCCTTCGTGTTCTCCCCGTAGCCGACGCCGTCGACGATGCCGATGGCCACGGCGATGAGGTTCTTCAGCACGCCGCCGAATTCGGTGCCGATGACATCCGTGTTGACGTAGGAGCGGAAGTAGCGGTTGCGGGCCAGCATGGCAACGGCCTGCGCGGTCTCGAGGCTGTTCGAGGAGACCACGGCCGCCGTCGGCTGTTCCTTGGCGATTTCCAGGGCCAGGTTGGGTCCGGAGATCGCCGCGATCAGGTCGGGGTTGATCGGCAGGATCTCGGCGATGATCTGGCTCATGCGCAGGCCGGACCCGCGCTCGACGCCCTTCATCAGCGACACCACGATGGCGCCCGGAGCCAGGAACGGCTCGGCCAGGATCAGGTTCTCGCGCAGCGACTGGCTCGGCACCGATACGAACACCTGCTCGGCGCCGGCGAGGGCCAGGTCGAGCCTCGCGGTGGCCCGCAGGCCCTCCGGCAGGTTGATGCCGGGCAGGTAGTCGCTGTTGCGCCGGGCCTCGGTGATCTCGCGGGCGAGCTCGGGACGGCGGGCCCACAGCACGACGTCGGCCCCGCCGTCGGCCAGGATCTTGGCAAACGTGGTGCCCCAGCTGCCGGCACCGAGAACGGCCACCCGTTTGCCTGGCTGAACCTTAGGCTTCAAAACGTCCGGTCTCTCTCTGATCGTGTTCGGCCGGATTCCAGCGCTTGGACGGCGCCGCCTCACCCCGAAGATCTTCGAGCAACCGGGTGATGGCGGCCATGACGAGCGCGGTGGCCTCGTTGAGCGTCGCCGGGTCGAGGTTGCGGCCCCGGAACTGCGCGAGGTCGAGCGGGTCACCGATCTTGACCAGCACGGTCTTGCGCGGGAACAGGCTCAGCCGCTTCGAGTAGCGCGGCATGATCGCCTGTGCTCCCCAGTGGGCCACCGGCACGATCGGGATACCCTGCTCGAGAGCGATCCGCACGGCGCCGGTCTTGCCACGCATCGGCCAAAGCGCGGGGTCGCGGGTCAGCGACCCCTCCGGGTAGACGACGACCATCTGGCCACGTTCTACCAGTCGCTCGGCCGCCTTCACGGGCTCGCTGCCGCGCACGCTGCCGCCGCGCTGCACCGGGATCTGCCCCGACCTGTGCAGCAGCCACCCGATCACCGGGATTTTGAAGACGGATGCCTTCGCCATGAACCGGGGCGCGCGCCCCAGATTCCAGCTCAGCACCCCCATCAGAACCGGGTCGATCTCGCTGAAGTGGTTGGGCGCCATCACGAACGCTCCCGAACGGGGGAACTTCGCGGCGTCGGTGACCTTGTACCGCACGGTGAGATTGATCACCGGAAGGATCATCATCGCCAGCACCCAGAACACGGATGGCCGTCGGGTCTCCGAACGCTCCCGCCCGGGGTTCACGACGCCACGAGAGATGTGGGTCTGGGGCGTTGGATCGGACACGGACGCTGGATCGGATGCTGGCACAGCCCAATTATCCTTCGAGATCGAAGTCAGCCCCCAACAGTTGAAGCTTGGTGATGAAGTTCTCGTAGCCGCGGCTGATGATTCCGACGTTGCTGACGGTGGAGGTTCCCTTCGCGGTCAGCGCCGCGATCAGGTGGCTGAAGCCACCGCGCAAATCGGGAACCTCGATGTCGGCGCCGGTCAGTTTCGTCGGCCCGGTGATCACGGCTGAATGGTTGAAGTTGCGCTGGCCGAACCGGCAGGGGTGCCCGCCGAGGCATTCCCGGTGGATCTGGATGGTGGCGCCCATCTCGACGAGAGCGTCCACGAAGCCGAAGCGCTGCTCGTAGACGGTCTCGTGCACGATCGAGACGCCGTGCGCGTGGGTCAAGGCGATCACGAGCGGCTGCTGCCAGTCCGTCATGAAGCCGGGGTGCACATCCGTCTCGATGATGACGGGCTTGAGGTCGCCGCCCGGGTGGTAAAACCGGATGCCGTCGTCTTCGATGTCAAACGCCCCGCCGACCTTGCGGAACACGTTCAGGAACGTCAACATCTCGGGCTGGCGCGCGCCGCCGACGAAGATGTCGCCGTCGGTGGCCAGGGCCGCTGCCGCCCAGCTGGCCGCCTCGTTCCGGTCGAACAGGGCGCGGTGGTTGTAGCCCTCGAGACGCTCGACGCCCTCGATCCGAATCACCCGGTCGGTGTCGACCGTGATGATGGCGCCCATCTTCTGCAGGATGTTGATGAGATCCATGATCTCGGGCTCGATCGCCGCGCCCTTGAGCTCGGTGATGCCCTCCGCGCGCACGGCGGTCAGGAGAACCTGCTCGGTCGCGCCGACGCTCGGGTAGGGCAGGGACACCTTGGTGCCCTTGAGCCCGTTGGGCGCGGACATCCGGATGCCGTTGGGCTGCTTCTCGACGACGGCGCCGAACTTGCGCAGCACGTCCAGGTGGTAGTCGATCGGGCGGTCGCCGATGCGGCAGCCACCGAGATCGGGGATGAACGCCTCGCCGAGGCGGTGCAGCAGAGGGCCGCAGAACAGGATCGGGATGCGCGAGGAACCGGCGTGCGCGTCGATCGCCGCGAAATGCGCGCTCTCGACGTCGACCGGGTCGAGCAGCAGTTCGCCGGGCTCGGCGCCGTCGGTGACCTTGACGCCGTGCACTTCGAGCAGCTGGCGCACAATGCGCACGTCGCTGATGTTCGGCACGTTCTTGAGCGTGCTGGGGCTCTCCCCGAGAAGGGCCGCGACCATGGCCTTGGTGACCAGGTTCTTCGCGCCTTTCAGTTCGATCCGGCCGACCAGGGGGATGCCGCCGCGGATGGTGATCCGGTCGCCCTGCAGCCCGACGGCCGCGCCCCAGTTCTGGGCGTTCTCGCGGTTCTGCGCGTCCGACCGGTTCTGGTCGTCTTCACGGTCCTGGGTGATTTCGCTGATGGTGCTCACAAACGTACCTGCCTTGCGGGGAGAGTGCGGGGCCGCCATGGCTCCCGGTGGGATTCGAATTCTGCGATCCGCGCTTCATCGCGCAGGGTGAGGCCGATGTCGTCGAGGCCCTCGAGGAGGCGCCACCGGGTATAGTCATCGATCTCGAACGGAACGGTGAGGGCGCCCACGCGGGCGGTTCTCGACACGAGGTCGACCGTCAGTTCGACTCCGGGACAGGCCTCGATGATGTCCCCCAGGCGCTGGGCGTCGGCCTCGGAGATCTGGCCGGCGAGCAGACCCTGCTTGCCGGCGTTGCCGCGGAAGATGTCGCCGAAGCGGGGGCTGAGGACCACGTCGAAGCCGTAGTCGCGGAGCGCCCAGACGGCGTGCTCCCGCGAGGAGCCGGTGCCGAAGTCGGCGCCGGCCACGAGCACGCGGGCGCCCTCGTAGGCCGGATTGTTGAGTACGAAGTCGGGGTCGGCGCGCCAGCGGGCGAAGAGGGCGTCCTCGAAGCCGGTCTTGGTGACGCGCTTGAGATAGACGGCGGGGATGATCTGGTCGGTGTCGACGTTGGAGCGGCGCAGTGGAAGCGCGATGCCCGTGACGGTTGTGAACTTTTCCATTACTTACTCGTCTCCATTCTGGACCAGGTCCCACGGGCTCGACAGCGTGCCGCGGATGGCGGTCGCCGCCGCGACCAGCGGGGAGACGAGGTGCGTGCGCCCACCCTTGCCCTGACGACCCTCGAAATTGCGGTTGCTCGTGGAAGCGCACCGCTCGCCGGGAGCGAGCTGGTCGGGGTTCATGCCGAGGCACATCGAACAGCCGGCGAAGCGCCATTCGGCGCCGAAGTCGGTGAAGATCTTATCGAGGCCCTCCGCCTCGGCCTCGATGCGCACCCGCGCAGAACCGGGCACCACCAGCATCCGCACGCCGGGGGCCAGGCTATGGCCCTGGATGATGTTGGCGGCGGCGCGCAGGTCCTCCACCCGGCTGTTGGTGCAAGAGCCGAGGAAGACGGTGTCTACCCGGATCTCCTTCATCGGGGTGCCAGCCGCCAGGTCCATGTACTCGAGGGCGCGTTCGGCGGCCGAGCGCTCGTTCGCGTCGATGATTCCGGACGGGTCCGGCACGGTATCGCTCAGGGATACGCCCTGCCCGGGGTTGGTGCCCCAGGTCACGAAGGGTTCGAGAGTGTCGGCGTCGAGCAGCACCTCGGCGTCGAACACGGCGCCGTCGTCGGTGGCGAGGGTGTCCCAGTAGCTGACCGCGTCGAGCCAATCCTGGCCTGCCGGGGCATGTGCGCGACCCTGAAGGTAGTCGTAGGTGATCGCATCCGGGGCCACCATGCCCGCGCGGGCGCCGGCCTCGATCGACATGTTGCAGATGGTCATGCGACCCTCCATGGAGAGGGCGCGGATGGCGCTGCCGCGGTATTCGAGCACGTAGCCCTGGCCACCGCCGGTGCCGATCTTCGCGATCACGGCGAGGATGATGTCTTTGGCCGTCACGCCGGGGCGGAGAGTGCCGTCGACGGTGATCGCCATGGTCTTGAAGGGTGTCAGAGGCAGAGTCTGGGTGGCCATCACGTGCTCTACCTCGCTCGTGCCGATGCCGAGCGCCATGGCCCCGAAGGCGCCGTGGGTGGAGGTATGAGAGTCGCCGCAGACGACGGTGATGCCCGGCTGGGTCAGGCCCAGCTGCGGACCGACGACGTGCACGATGCCCTGCTCGATGTCGCCGAGCGAGTGCAGGCGAATGCCGAATTCCTCGCAGTTGCGCCGCAACGTCTCGATCTGGGTGCGGCTGGTGAGGTCGGCGATGGGCTGGTCGATCGCCAGGGTCGGCGTGTTGTGGTCTTCCGTGGCGATGGTGAGATCGGGGCGGCGCAGAGGGCGTCCGGCCAGACGCAGCCCGTCGAAGGCCTGCGGGCTGGTGACCTCATGCACGAGGTGCAGGTCGATGTAGATCAGGTCGGGCGTGCCGTCTTCGCCCTTGGCGACGAGGTGTTTGTCCCAAACCTTTTCGGCCAGAGTACGCGGACGTTCGTCCAGCAGTGGTGCATCAGTCATGTGTGTGCGTCTTCCTCAACGATGGGTATGCAGCCAACCAGAAACTCCACGACGAGAGAGGCCTCAGAACTGGGACTCGTCGCGGCAGAGCAGAGGGAGTCGACGCAGCAGCACCCTGACAGGCTAACACTGTGCGTGTGCGAGCTCTGCCTAACGCCCCTCGTTCGAGGGTGGTTTCCGTTGTGTCCACGACGTCACTCTATCTGTGGCTCGCTGCTTCGTTCGTGTCGGCGGTGTCGTCCTGCCCGGGTTTGCCCAGTTCCGACTCCACATAGACGACCGTCACGTTGTCGTGTCCGCCGCGGGCCAAAGCCGCGTCGACGAGCACGTCTGCACGGGACCGGCTGGGCAAGCTATCACCGGCATAGGATGCCAGGATCCTCGCAATCTCGGCCGCGCCGAGTTCCTTGGTCAGTCCGTCGGAGCAGATCAGGAACGCGTGCCGCCCGGACGCCGGTAGCAGCCACACGTCGGCGTCCACGGACTCGTCGGTGCCGATCGCGCGGGTGATCACGTTGCGTTCCGGATGCTGCTCCGCCTCGTCACGGGAAATGAGACCCGCGTCGACCATCTCCTGCACCGCGGAATGGTCGACGCTCAGCTGCGCCAACGTGTGCCCGTCCCAGGTGTAGACCCGCGAGTCGCCGACGTTGAAGGCCATCCAGTGGAAGCCGACGTCGTCGCCGGCGTCGACGAACGCGATGCCCGACAGCGTCGTGCCGGACACCGCGGTGCCGTAGTCGTCGACGGCGCTGAGGTCGCGCACCGCATCATTCGACGAGTGGATGGCGTCGAGCACGCGTTCCGGGGTCGACGGTGCGTCGCAGGCGATGTGTTCCTCGAAGACCCGCACGACCGTCTGGCTGGCCACGTCGCCCTGGGCATGACCACCCATGCCGTCGGCGACCAGGAAGACCGGGGCCTGGGCCAGGAAGCTGTCCTCGTTGACCTTGCGCTCGCGGCCGACGTCGCTCCGGGCACTGAACACGAACCGCACCCGGTTTGCGGGGAGCACCAGTTCGCTCTCACTCTGCGAGGCCACGTCAGCTCCTGTGTTCAAGGGCGTGCGAGGCACGTCGGCGAATGTCACTCCTCGACGTAGTGGGGGGTCTCCTCGGCGAGGGTGTGACCGCGCCGGCGAGCATCCCGCCGAGCCTTGATCAGGCTGGCGATGGTGGCCACGGCCATGGAGACCACGATCACCCCGAGCGAAGTCCAGGTGTCGATCTCCGGAGCCCAGCCCACGCCCTCGCCGCCGTTGATGAAGAAGACCTCATTGTTATGCAGGGCATGGAAGACAAGCTTGACGCCGATGAAGAACAGGATGAATGCGATCCCGTACTTGAGGTATTCGAGGCGTTCGAGCAGCCCGCCCAGCAGGAAGTACAGCTGACGCAGCCCCATCAGGGCGAACACGTTCGCGGTGAACACGATGAAGGGGCTCTGCGTGATGCCGAAGATCGCCGGAATGGAGTCGAGGGCGAAGACCAGGTCGGTGGTGCCGATCGCGAGGAGCACGATCAGCATGGGGGTGAAGACCTTCTTGCCGTCGACCAGGGTGCGCAACTTCGAACCCTCGAAGGTCGACGAGATGTTCATGTGCCGGCGCAGGTAGCGGATCAGGCCATTGTCGGCCTCGTCCACGTCGGACTCTTTCGCGACCGCTTGGTGCACGGCCGTGTAGAGAAGGAACGCGCCGAAGATGTAGAAGATCCAGCTGAAGTTCTCGATCAGCTGGGCTCCGAGCAGGATGAAGATGCCGCGCAGCACCAGCGCGATGATGATGCCCACGATCAGCACCTCCTGCTGGTACTTCCGGGGCACCGAGAACCTCGCCATGATGATGACGAAAACGAACAGGTTGTCGATGCTGAGGCTGTACTCCGTGAGCCAGCCGGCGAGGAACTGCCCCGCGTGCTCGGCGTCGCCCAGAACCAGCATCAGCAGGGCGAAGATCAGGGCCAGTCCCACGTAGAAGGCAACCCACAGGCTGGCCTCGCGCATCGAGGGTACGTGCGGCCGCTTGAAGACGATGAGGAGATCGGCAACCAGGATGAGCGTCAGGACGACGAGCGACCCGATCTCAAACCAGAGCGGGAGAGCAATTTCCATGCGTGTAGAGCCTTTCACGGAAGGGAATGCTGGAGGCAGCAGGAAACCTGAAAGTCTCTCCCGTATCGATGGGTCGATACCGCCGTGCCGGGCCCCTGCGACGCGGCCCGTGCTGACGTCCACGGCGAAGTGCCCGAAACGGGCACAGGGATACTCCCCTTCACTCGGTGGAGTCTACCGGGGGTCTCGCTTAAACAAGACACCCGGTGCCCCTCGAAAATAAGGAAATCGGGCTGTTGTGACCCCAGCGGGATTCGAACCCGCGTTACCGCCGTGAGAGGGCGATGTCCTAGGCCGCTAAACGATGGGGCCGTTTTGCAACTCACCTAATATGCCACACGCCCACAACTAAAACCAAACTGAGCGGCTCAGGCGTGCACGAGCAGAGCTCCGGGTACCACGTCGACCTGCACCGGCATTGCCCCGACCCGCTCCCCGTCGGCGTAGGCGGCGACCCTGTCGGCGTCGATCCGGATGCTGCGACACCGGGTGATTTCCACCTGCGGCAAGGTTGTATGCGTGCCCGAGAATACCTTCGGGAAGACGCGGAGGAAACCCGCCCGCGACAGCGGGGCCACGATGAAGAGGTCCAGCAGGCCGTCGTCGATCACCGCACCCGGAACGATGCGCATGCCGCCGCCGATCGACACGTTGTTGGCGACGGAGATCAACATGGCGCGCACCCGGCGTGGCCGGCCGTCGACCGTCAGCCGGTAGGAGATGGGCCGAAACGTCGTCAGAACCAGCAGCATGGCCAGGGTGTAGCGGCTCTTCCCGCGGGGCCGGCGCATCCGGTTGGCCCGTTCGTTGACCACGGCGTCGAACCCGGCCGAAAGCACGCCAGCGAACCAGATCGTCGTGTCGCCGCACCGCACCCGGGCGGCGTCTATGGCGCGCGGCGGGCGGGTGAGGGCATCGAGCAGGTGACGGATGGCGGCATCCGTGTCGTCGACCGGGATCCCCAGCCCGCGCGCGAGGTCGTTGCCCGTGCCGCACGGCACGATGGCCAGGGGTCGACTCGTGCCGGCCAGGAGGTTGGTGCCGAGGCTGACCATCCCGTCGCCGCCGACGACCACGAGAGCGTCAACCCGAGACACCAGGGCGCCCTGGACGTCGCGGCGAAGCGCGTCGAAGCTGGGGGCGCTCACACTGGTCGTCTGGTGGCCGCCCGCGACCAAGGCCTGGGCAACCCGAGGGCCGACGTCGCTGCGGCGGCCGAAAGCGGCGGCGGCGTTGATGGCGACGAGGTGGAGACATGGAGGCACCGCTCCAGTATGGCCTCAGCTTGCAGCGCTCTGAGATTGGGTATTAGCTCAATTCATGAAACTGACGAAACTCGAGCACGCGGCCTTGATTCTCGACAAGGCCGGCCAGAAGTTGTTCATCGATCCCGGCTCGTTCACAAGTCCGCTCACTGACACCGCCCGGGCCGCCGCCGTCGTGCTCACCCACGAGCACCCCGACCACTGGACCCCGGAACAGCTGGACCGCATCATCGCCCTGAACCCCGACGTGGCGATCTTCGCCCCGGCCGGGGTCGCCGCCGCCGCCGCCGGCTATCCCGTGACCGTGGTCAGCGCCGGCGACATGGTAGAGGCCGGGCCGTTTCGGCTGCGCTTCTTCGGCGGCACGCACGCCATCATCCACACAACGATCCCGGTGATCGACAACCTCGGCGTACTCGTCGACGAGGAGCTCTACTACGGCGGTGACTCGTTTGCGATTCCGGAAGGCGTGACAGTGCAGACCCTCGCCGTTCCGGCCGGCGCGCCCTGGCTCAAGATCAGCGAGGTGATGGACTACGTGCTGGCCCTCGAGCCGCGCCGCACCTTCCCCACACACGAAATGGGACTCTCCCGGGGTGGCAAGGAACTTTCCAATGCCCGGATTCAGTGGGCCACCGAGCAGAACGGTGGCGAGTTCTTCCCGCTCGAGCCGAACGAGTCCCTCGACCTGTGATGTTTGGCACTCCTTTCGGGGGGTAGCCCTGTAGGAATCCCACAAACGATATATAGTCAGCGCGGAATGCGTTAGCCCTGGCCCCGAACTTTTCCGGGCTTCGGTTCGTGGCCTCTCCCCACTGCTACGGTCGTGTCACTTCGGCGTTCCGCCGTGCCGCGCGGCCGTGAACCACCGGCCGCGACGTCGGAGTCTGACCGCGCACCGCACACCACACCACGCGAGTTCCGGCATGCCCGCATGCCCGCTCACGTCTTTCAAGGAGCCTCAATGACGAGATCTGACCGTGCACTATCCCGCCCAGGCACCATTGGCATTCGCTCCACTGTGGCCGGGCTCAGCCTCATGCTGGTCATGCTGCTGACGTTCTTCTTCCTGACCACCGGGCGGCTGGCCAGCGGCGCCGGAGAACTCTCCACCGGAGCCGTCACGGTCGAAGCCGGCTCACTGAAAGTCACCGGCGGCGCGGCGCAACTCGCCGTGGGCGCCGAAACGCTGTCGGAGGGCGCGGCCGCCGCGGCCGCCGGTGCGGCCGACCTCCAGGCCGGGGCGACCCGGGCCAACACGGGCGCCGTCAGCCTGGCGACAGGTGCGGCGAACGCTTCGGCCGGCGCCGGCACCCTCCTCGACGGAGCACTCACGAGCGTCAGCGGCAGCACCAGGCTGGTGCTCGGCGCCGAATCGGCCGCACGGGGCGCGGAGACGCTGTCCGCCGGCGCCGCCACCGCCGCCAGCGGAGCGAGCGCTCTCGCCACCGGTGCCGGAGCTACTGCGACCGGTGCGGCGACTCTCGCCACCGGCGTCGCCACGACAGGGACCGGCGCCATGAAGGTCTCCGCCGGCGCAACGCAGGTTGCCGCGGGTGCGGCAACCCTGGCCACCGGCGCCGGCCAGGCAGCCCTCGGCGCCAGAACTGCTCGCGACGGCTCGGTCCTGCTCGCCGTGGGAACGGCATCCGCCGCCCAGGGCACGAACCAGGCCCGGCGCGGCGCCGAGGCCCTCGCGCTGGGGGCCACCGAACTCAGCGACGGAGCTAGCCGCGTCGCTGCGGGCGCCATGAGGCTGGATGCCGCCCTCGCCACCCTGGCCGACCAGGTCGAGGCGGACACGATCACCCCGGACGCCCTTCTGGCCACTCTCCAGGGGCTGAGCTCCGCCGCCTCCAGCCTGCACACGGGCACCACGGGGGTTGAGTCCGGGGCTGTTGCCCTTCGGGACGGTTCGGCCGTCCTCCGTGACGCATTGACGCCCCTGAGCGAGGGCACTGCGGTGCTCCAGACGAGATCCGCAGAACTGCGCGACGGGCTCACAACCCTCGCCGCCGGCGCGGCCCAGGTGTCTGGCGGAGCTACCGCGGTGGCCGCGGGGACAGGTGCCGTCGCGACGGGGGCCTCGGAACTCCAGGTCGGTACGCAGGCCCTCACCGCCGGTTCCGAACGGGTTGCGGCCGGCACCAGCGCGGTTTCCACCGGTGCAAGCTCGCTCCAGGGCGGCACCAGCCGAGTAGCCGCCGGCGCCTCGTCGTTGTTCACGGGAGCGACGACCCTGGCGACTGGCGCCGTGAGTCTCGCCGACGGCGCAACCCGCATCTCGATCGGCGCCGGGTCATTGACCGACGGCACGCAGACCCTCGCGGCGGGGGCATCCACGCTGGTCACCGGCACCACTGCGCTCGAAACCGGGTCCACCGCCCTGGCCGTGGGCACCGAGAAGGTATCGGACGGCTCCGGGACGCTCCTGGACGGCGCGAACACGCTCGCCGCCGGCACCGCCGAGCTGAGCGCCGGCTATGCCAAGGTCGCCGCGGGTTCAGGCAAGCTGGCCGATGGCGCCGAGACGCTGAGCTTCAATCGCGCGGCTCCCGGGATCATGGTCCTGATCGGATTGGTCCTGGCAGGGACAACCGTCTGGCTGATCCGTCGCCTGAGAATGGTGCGCTGACCGAGAACCGATCGGCAGCGGGGCCCGGATCCACTGATCCGGGCCCTGCCCTGTCCGGCCGAAGACCACAGAAGGAGATGCACCGCCCCTGCACAGGGCGCACCCAGCTAGCGGGGCATCGGTGCAGCTACCGTAATTGTGATGTCTCTGCAGACGTGCGACCCGATGACTAGTCCCCGAAGGAGGCTGCCCCTATGACTGTTCCCGTTCTCTCGGCCCAGAACATCGGCAAGTCCTATGGGAGCGGGGCGAACCGTTTCGACGCGCTTAAGGGAGTCTCCGTCGACATCCGCGCCGGTGAATCCGTCGCCATCGTCGGCAAGAGCGGGTCCGGCAAGTCCACGCTCATGCACCTGCTGGCGCTGCTGGACGACCCGGACAGCGGCGCGCTGCTGGTCGAGGGAACGGATGCGAAGAAGCTCAAGGGCGAGGAGGTGAACCGGCTTCGTAACCAGGACTTCGGGTTCGTCTTCCAGCAGTTCTTCCTCACCGCCAATGCGAGCGTGCTCGAGAATGTCGTGCTCCCCCTGAAGATAGCCGGGGTCAGCCCGAAGGAGCGCAGGGCGCGCGGAATGAAAGCCTTGGAGCAGTTGGAGCTGGCCGACAAGGCGAAGAACAAGGCCAGGAACCTCTCCGGCGGGCAGAAGCAGCGCGCCGTCATCGCCCGGGCCCTGGTCAACAACCCGAAGGTGATCTTCGCGGACGAACCGACCGGCAACCTCGACACGGCCACCGGAGCCGTCGTCGAGGACATCCTCTTCTCCCTCAACAAGGTCAAGGGCATCACGCTCATCATCGTCACCCACGACATCGATCTCGCTGCCCGCTGCGACCGCCAGATCTTCATTCGGGACGGGATCGAGGACCTCACCAGATCTCCTGACGCCATCTCGAAGCCCCAGGGAGCACGCGCATGAAGTTCGTCGACATCATCACAACCGCGATCGCGAACAGTTTACGCAGCAAACTCCGCACCGGCCTGACCGTCATCGCCATCTTCATCGGTGCGTTCACGCTCACCATCACCAGCGGCATCGGCACCGGGGTGACGAGCTACATCAACAGCCAGGTCTCGGCGATCGGTGCGGCGGATGTGCTCACGGTCTCCAAGACCGACGGCGCCGCGGCGACGGAGAGCGACGGACCGGCCGCGTATGACCCGGAGAAGGCCACCACGATCAGCCTGGGCAACGGCTCGCGCCCCGGCAGCACCATCCAGGCGATCACCGACGCCGACCTCGACACGATCAAAGCCACCAGCGGCATCCTCGGCGTCGACCCGGCGGTGCAGGTCACGCCCGACTTCATCGAGTACGACGGCAGCGGAAAATTCGAGCTGATCGTGAACGCGGCCGCCACCCTCACCACGGCCGACCTGGCGGCCGGAGCTCAACTGGACAACGAGAGCGCCACCGACCAGCTTCTGCTGCCGACCACCTACCTCGACGCGCTGGGCTTCAGTACCCCGGAATCGGCCATCGGCCGGACCGTCTCCATCGGCATCACTGATTTCGCGGGCACCCCGCAGCAGGTTCCGGCCACCATCGTCGGCGTGCAGAACGAGACCATCCTTGGCGCTGGGGCCGGCCTCAACCAGCCGCTGACCGACCGGCTGCACGACGTGGAACTCGCCGGCACCCCCGCCGGGGCACCACAGAGCTATGCCAGCGCGACCGCCCGGTTCGACCTGGACGCCTCCGATGAGGAGATCGTCGCGATCAAGGCCGACCTCGCCGACCAGGGCTACGCCTCGCAGACCGTCGCGGACCAGATCGGCTCGTTCGAAACCGTGATCAATGTCATCATCGGCGTGCTCAACGCCTTCGCCGTGATCGCGCTGATCGCCGCCGGCTTCGGCATCATCAACACGCTGCTGATGAGCGTGCAGGAACGCACCCGGGAGATCGGCCTGATGAAGGCTATGGGCATGAACGGCGGCCGTGTCTACGCCCTGTTCAGCACCGAGGCCGTCTTCATCGGCTTCCTGGGCAGCGCCCTGGGCGCGCTCGTGGCGGTGGGCGTCGGCTCGGTGGTCAGCAACATCCTCGCTACCACAGTGTTCGAGAACCTGCCCGGACTTCAGGTCGTGCAGTTCGCGCCGAGTTCGATCGCCGTCATCATCGGCGTCGTCATGTTGATCGCCTTCTTGGCCGGTACCCTGCCCGCCCGGGCCGCGGCGCGGCAGAACCCGATCGACGCCCTGCGGTATGAGTAGCGCGGGCCCGAGCGGTGCGGGCCCGAGCGGCCCCGGTTCGGCCGGCCCCGCCGCCGACCTGGGGCTGCGCGCCCGCAAGCGCGCGGCCACCCA
>NZ_SOGD01000026.1:0-34635 GCF_004402345.1 Cryobacterium sp. TMT2-15-1
CGGCAACCTACTTGACACCATCCGACAACTAGCCCAGCTTCAGCAGGACCTACTACCTCTGGAGCAGGCGATGATCGCCGACCCGACCCTCGCCCCGCCGCTTGGAGAATGGCCACAGATGCCGCTGGAGGGCCCGCCACACGATATCGCCCAATATCTCGCCGAGGAGCAGACCTTGGGCCGGGTTCGCGCCGAGTGTGACCCAACACTGGCCGCGATCACGCTGCTGGCGATGTTGTTCGGGCTGGCCGTTCATCCAGTGTTGGGCAAGGATCTCGCGGGATCGGAGCTCCTGAGCGCTTCAGTCAGTTACTTCGTAGACGGAGTCGGCGCCCCGGCCACATAACCCAAACACACCGGGTTAGCGTCGACCTGTGCTGAACTCTGCAACGTCCAGCTTGGGGCCTGCAACAGCCGTGGACCCCGTTCAACATTGCCTTTACCGTTCGCGGTCAACGTCCCCCTTGCGGGCGGGGAGCCGCGGTACCGTCGATGACATGATTACCACCGCTTGACTTCGCCTTCGGCGTTGACGCCGTGCTGATGTGGGCCATCCCCCACGCAACAACATCCGGCCGACTTGTGGTTTGATCAACAACGTGCACCATTCCGTTTCGAACCGGCACCGTCCGAGCCCCGTCGCATGGTTGTCCTTCGCGGTGTGCGGCACGCTCACTGGTTGCGCGGGAGCAGTCCCGGCGTCGGACGCGGTGTCACAAGTGTCGGCGCGAAAGGCAGTCGCTGACGTCTCTCGGGGTCTCTACCGTGAGGGGACGGACGTGATCGATGACTATGCCCGCTGGGCCGACACCGACACCGAGAAATCGACCGTAGTCGAGTTGATCGGCTACGAACCATATCCCGGCGCGATCCACGGCGAACCAGTTGGAGCGCTGCAGTTTCGTGCGACGATACAGCCCACCCCGAACGACGGGCCGCACGTCGCTTGCTTTGAGTCGCAGTTCGATTTCTGGGGCGTCGCGACCGAGGAGCCCGGCGAATGGAGCGACGACACAGCGGTCGCCCGCGACATCGCTTGCCCGCCGGACGCAAAGCGCATCCCCCCTCCGGTCGACACCCGCTTGGTTGACGTTGTTCCCGACGGAGCGGAGGCTCTCGTCGTCGAGGTGCTGACAAACGCGCCGTCCGCGGCATCCGCTGACGACATAGTCGCCGAGATCGTCAAGCGGATGCCTCAGCCGACAGGTGAGCGTGAGGTCGCGTTCGATCCCGAGGCAACGGTAGTCGACGGCGACATCGGCTTCGCGATGGGCGATGAGGACGACTGCCTGCTCGTGAAACGAGACGTCCACGGCGTGCAGGTGTTGCAGGTGCCCAAGATTCTGCTTCAGCCCGGAGAGCTCGGGTGCGCAGCCGGCACGGCGCTCCAGCCGGTCGACCAGCTACGGTCCCCCCACTGACCCAGAATCTGGGCGCTCGGCAATCGGCCCGACTGGCCGCGGATCCGTCGCGCAGGGGGTTCCACCTAGGGTGTCCATCACGGCGCTGCCCTGCAGTGACGCCAACCAGCGATATCGAAGAGGAGGCTCAGTCGAGCTTCTTGAGCATCTTCACCGAGGTTGTCTCGTAGCCGAGGGAATCGTAAAGTCGCCTGGCGCCGGTGTTGAATCCGAAGACGCTGAGGCCGAGAGAGCGCGCACCGTGGGAGCGTGCATATTCCTCGCCAAGCAGCATCGTTCTTCTCCCATGACCCTGGCCACGCAGGTCAGCGTTGATGAAAACGTCCCAGACCCACCACGCCCCCGGATCGGTGGTGACATCCTGCCCGATCCACAGATATCCCACTGCCGCACCAACCTCGTTCATAACGTGAAAGACCTCATTGCCGGGGCTCTGAGTACCCTCCGGGAACGAACGAGCCATGCTCTCGACCGCAATGCGCCGAGCTTCCTCGTGTGATCGACCCTGGGCAAGTAAGTCACCGACGTACTCCGCGCAGCTTTGCTCAATCCACGTCGGGAAGTCGCTGGCTAAGATTCGCTGAAGGGATACGGTCATCTATCAATCCTTCCAGACCGACCGTCGAGTTGCACCGACGGATTCCGAGGGCAGGGCGCGAACAGGCACGAGGGTATGAACCCTTGGGTGAGGCCCTGGCCCAGATCTCTCGCGCTTAGCGCGTCCCCGTTGGGGCGAGATCCGCTCCACCAATGGCCCATGTGATCCGTCCAACCGCGCCTGTGCCATTCTCAGGAGATGGATTGGCCTCAACCTGAACCCGTCTGCTCTGAGCGGCTCCTGCTTGAACCACTCGCGGTGGACCATGCAGCTTCAATGGTCGACGTTTTGGCCGACCCGTCCCTATACGAGTACACCGGCGGCGAAGCCCCGTCATTAGACCTGCTCCACAGCAGATATGCCGCACAGACCGTGGGGCAGTCTGATGACGGTTCCCAATGGTGGCTGAACTGGATAGTCACCTACCGAGACACCGGCGAGCCAGCCGGTTTCGTGCAAGCAACCGTCGAGTGCGACGGTTCAACGCTCGTTGCTGAGATCGCCTGGGTCATTTCGCCGAGGCGCCAAGGCCAAGGCATAGCCTCCGAAGCTACCCGAATGATGATCAGATGGTTGCGAGCACACGAGGTTAACCGTTTCATCACACATATCCATCCGGAGCACCAGGCCTCGATGGGCGTCGCTCGAAATCAAGCACTACGCCTGACCTCCACCGAGAAAGACGGCGAGACCCGGTGGGTGTCCTAACAAACACCGAACGCCGCTAGAACGCTCCGGAGAGCGTTGGGGTCCGCGACGTCAGATTCACGACTGGGTTAATGCTGGTTCCTCGGCCGCTGTGGGAATGTTAGCGAATGGGGGATTTCATATCGGCCTGCCGACCTTGTTGGGCTAGTCCGGAGCTTGGCCGATGAGTGCGCGCGGCTCGATTGGGTCGATGATGGCGGCCACGCTCGTCTCCCGGGCGCTCGGTTTCCTCAAGGCAATTCTGCTCGTAGCCGCGATCGGCGGCACGAGCGAGGCGATCGGTGGGCAAACGTTCGAAATCGCGAACTCAGCACCCACTTACCTCTTCGCTCTGATCGCTGGCGGCGTCCTGGGCGCGGTGCTTGTCCCGCAGATCGTTCGGAACCTCCACGACGGCCCGGCTGGCCAGGAAAACACGGACCGGCTCCTCACCATCGTTCTAGTGGGCGGGGCAGTGGCCACAGTCATCCTCACCCTGTGCGCTCCGGGAATCGTCTGGATCTACGCAACGACCTGGTCGTCGCAGTGGCGAGGACTCGCAACATCGATGGCGTACTGGTGCTTGCCGCAGATCTTCTTTCTCATCGCATTCGCCGTCCTGTCCCAGGTCCTGAACGCGCGCGGTGTGTTCGGCGCCTCCGCGTGGGCCCCCGCAGCCTCCAACCTGCTGGGGATCAGCGGGATCCTGGCCTTCCTTTTCCTGCTGCCGACCGGGCTCGGCACTGCAGATTCGTGGAGTCCCCTGATGATCGCGGTGCTCAGCGGCACGGCCACCTTGGCCATCGCCATCCAGGCTCTGCTGCTCCTCATCCCGCTGCGGAGAATCGGGTTTCGGATCCGGTTTCGCTGGGGCTTTGGTGGTCTCGGGCATATGTCGACGCTGGCGGGCTGGACTCTTCTCGGCGTCATCGCAGGCCAGGCCGCGTACCTGGTCACGTCGAACGTCGCCAGTAGCGCCGGGAAGACCCTCAACGAGTTGGGAGTCGACGGACCCAGCCTGAATTCCCTCTCGATGGCGTACCTGCTGATGCTCCTGCCGCACGGGATCGTGACCGTGTCGCTGACGACAGCCCTCTACACACGGATGAGCGGATCCGCCGCACGAAATGACCTCGCCGAGATCGATGCACTCTCCACCCTGGCCACCAAACCAGTCGCTTACGTCGCGATCGCCACCACTGCCGCATTCGTGGCGCTGGGCCCACTGATCACCGAGGTGCTCTTTGGAAAGCCAATCATCGGGCACGTACTCCAGGTCCTAGCGATCGGACTTGTCGGCTTCAGCCAGGCCTACGTGCTCAACCGAACATCCTTCGCACTCCAGGACGCCCGCGGCCCCTTCACCACCCAACTCGTCATCGCCGGACTCTCCGCAACCGGCGCCGCAGCAGCGCTCCTCCTCCCACCTGAACTCACCGTGCTCGGAATCGCAGCAGGAATCTCCATCGCGAACCTCGCCGGCTGGCTGACCGCGCACCTATCGCTACGGCGAACACTCCGGAACCGCGGTCACGTCCCTGCCGGTCAACGGCCCCTCGCGCTCGGATACGCCCGACTGCTCGCTGCGGCCATAATCAGTTCCGCCGCCGGGCTATCACTGGTTGCCTACACCGGCACACCAACAGGATTCGTCGGCCAGGCCACCCTTTTGGCGGCCGCGGGCATCAGCGTTCTGACACTCTTCATCGCGGTGAGCTGGATACTCGGCGACCGAACACGGAACGACCTGCGCCGAAGGTAGCCACCGCAGCGGTCATCGTCCCGACCGCCCCCACGGCAGAGCAGACTGCCCGCAAAGGTTCCTTGGCAGGACGCAAAATCAAGTGGTCCACGGCCCAAAGCTGGCGGCCCGCCTATCCGGCGAATGCCCGTGTGAGTGGCTGTGAGTCCTGTGAGTCTTGTGAGTCTTGCAGCACCAAACCTCACCGGAGAGGGTTCCCCTAGGAAGCTAGATCGAGGCCAGTTTTGGACTTCGCATCGAGCTGACGGGCCTGCCATCGCGCGCTGTGGGATTATGCAGTCATGTGGATATTTGGGGCCGCTCGAGTGTTGACTGTTGTCGCGAGTGCGTTGACCGTGAGCGGGTGTCAGGCGGTGCTTGAGCCTCGTTCGACGATGGGGATTGACGATGTGGTGGAAGCTTTCACAGCGCAGCCCGATCTTCCCGTGACGAATCCACGCGATATTACCGCCGATGCCTGTGCAAAAAACGACGCCTGCCTAGCGGCGGTGCGGTCGCAGGAAATCTCGATTTATCGTTTTGAGTCGCCGAGCGACGCAGAGAAATTCGTAGAAACCCTCGGGGAGAACGGCTATCAGTCCGACTGGATTGTTCTGGAGTATCCAGGAGCTAAATTCGACACCGATCCAACTGAATCGTCGTATGCCGGCATTATCGACTCCATGTGGACGAGCGATTGATGACCACCGGCAAGTCGACCATCGTCACTCAGCGAGTCCCACGAAGGGTTAGCGCATCGAGGCGTGCGTCTTGGATTTCAACGCCCGCATTACTTACTTGAATCGAGAGCATGTTCCGTATCGAGAGAGCCGCTAGCGCGAGTGGTCACAAGGTCATTGATGACGAGCGGGGCGTGTGGATACAGATGCTGTGCGGCCGGGGTCGAACCCCTGGCGGGGTGTTCAAGCTGGTCGTCGGTGAGACGGTCATTCCGTTTGAAACCGAACGCGACTACATCGAAGACGCGGACGGTGCCGGTCACCTTCTGACTCGGTTCGTCTTTTTCGGGCTCTCTCCGGCCGCCAGTGTGAGGGGTGTCGCGCCGAACATGATGATGTCTCCTTCGGAGCGGCGCAGGTACATGCTTCTAGCCACCGAGGCTCTTCTGGTTTTCGGGAGTTTCTACGACGGAGATTCCAAACCGGAGGGCTGGACCCGGGTTGAGCTTGATGGGGTCGTTTACACGTTGGTGAGCTTCGGGTACGAATCCGGAGCGACGTCTTCCTGATCCATGGATATAGACCGTGGCGCGCCAGCAGCCCTCGATCGCGCTGCTCGGCCGCCTGCAAATTCCCGCCCGGCCAGGTGGGCGTCGGCGCCGGTCCGAACTGAACTCATTCTTTGAGGTAAAGCTCGAGGGCCGGCACGCGCATCAGTGCCAGGGCCCGTTTCTCGATCTGGCGGATATGCTCCCGGGTCCCCCTCTCACGAGCGGCGATTTAATCGAGCGTGCGAGGTTGGGCTATCGGCGCGAAGTTGGGAGAACGTTGGAGTGCCGGCCGTCACCCGGCGCGTGCGACGCGCAGCAGTTCGACCGAGACATCCCACAGTCGTTCGGCCGCGGCCGGGTCCAGGGCGTAGTCACGCACCCCGTGCACGCCGTCAACAATGGCTCCGACGACCTCGGCCTCATGGCAGTCCTCGAAGTAGTGGCCGCCGACTCCCGCGAGGGCTGGCCATGTGGCGAGCAGTACCGAGGTCGCGGCGCCCTGCTCGGGAGACTTGACCGCCAGACCGGCCGCGGCGGCGTATGCCTTCGTGGCGGCGAGTGCCGCCGGGGCCCAGTGCCGCTGCAGGTTGGTCCAGATACCGCCCGGCATCAGCGCGTTGGCGGTGATGCCGTCCGCGGCCCAGCGCCGGGTGGCCTCGACTGCGAACAGCACGTTGGCTGTCTTCGACTGCCCGTAGGCGCGGTCGGCGTCGTAGGGGTGACGTGCGAAGAAGAGGTCGTCGAAGACCACGGGCGAGCTTCCGTGGCCGCTCGAGCTCACGACGACGATGCGGGCTGCGCCGTCGGCGGCGAGTGCGTCGTGCAGTCCGCCGGCCAGCGCGAAGTGGCCGAGGTGATTCGTCGCGAACTGCAGCTCCCAGCCCTGAGGAGTAAACGCCTGAGGGGAGTTCATCACCCCGGCGTTGTTGACCAGGATGTGCAGCGCCCCGCTCCAGTTCGCGACGAAGGCGTCGACCGAGTCGAGGTCGGCAAGGTCGAGCCGGGCGACTGACACGGCCGAGTTGCCGGTGGTCGAGGCGATGTCCTTCGCGACCGCGCGGCCGGCATCGACGTCGCGCACCGCGAGGGTGACGCTCGCCCCCGTCGCCGCCAGCGCGCGGGCGGTCTCGATGCCGATCCCGGATGCCCCACCGGTCACGATCGCAGACCGTCCGGTCAGGTCGATGCCGGCCGCGACCTCGGCGGCCGTACTTGTCGCGCCGAATGGCGTCGTAATGAGTGTCATCCTCCTATCCTCACGCCGGGCGGGTGGCGGAGATCCCACCGTCGACATCAAGGATGACGCCGTGGATCATCGTGGCGTCATCGGAGACGAGGAACAGCACCCCGCTGGCGATGTCGGAAGGGCGGATCACCACGCCGGCCGGAGTGTCGGCGGTCATCGAGTCGAGGATCGGGCGGGCCGCCTCGTTGCCGGGGGTGAGCGTCACCCCGGGCGCGACGGTGTTCACGCGCACGCCTCTCGGACCAAACTCGGCCGCCCACGACCTCGTCAACTGTTCCTCAGCCGCCTTCGTGGCGGAGTACATGGCGGCAAACGGATTGCCAACCCTGGCCATCCAGGACCCGACGTTCACGATGCATCCGCTGCCGCGCCCGGCCATCGCAGGGGCGATCTGGCCGACGAGCACGTGTGGGGCGCGGATGTTCACCGCGAGCATGGCCTCCAGGTCGGTGTCGTCGAGGTCCGCCGTGGCGGTGGCCGGGTAGATCCCGGCGTTGTTGATCAGGATGTCGATGCGGCCTCCAAGTGCCCGCGTGACGTCGGTCGCGAACCCGCGGATGTCGTCGGAGGAGCCGCCGAGATCGACGGCGATGAAGTCGGCCCGACCGCCGGAGGACCGGATAGCGGCGACGATCGCGTCGCCGCGGGGCCGGTCGCGGCCGCCGACGACGACGTGCGCGCCCTCCGCGGCCAGGGCGTTCGCGATTGCCTCGCCGATGCCGCTCGTGGCGCCGGTCACGAGGGCGGTGCGTCCCTTGAGCCGGGCGCGGATCTGCTGTGCTGGTGTGGAAGTCATATCCACAGTTCTAGACGTGGCGAGCCGACACAGCCAGACCGCACCCAACCCGGGCATGACAGGACCAGTCGGGCGCCCCGCCACGCTCATAGAGTGGACCCATGCCCACCGATCGAGTCGCCCTCGGGGAGTTTCTCCGCTCCCGCCGCGACCGCCTGACCCCGGCCCAGGCCGGCATCCAAGCCTTCCCCGGAGCCCGGCGGGTGCCCGGCCTGCGCAAGGAGGAACTGGCGGTCCTCGCCAGGGTGAGCCCCGACTACTACAGCCGACTCGAGCAGGGGCGGCAGTCCAACATCTCGCGCTCCGTGCTCGACGCTCTCGCGCGGGCGCTCCGCCTCGACGAGACCGAACGCGCCCACCTACTCGACCTCGCAGACCCCGACCTGGCTGACCCGAACTCCAGAGCACGAGGCAGTACCCCTGGTCAGCGGGCCGACCCCGGGATGCTGCGGCTCATGACCGCACTCGACCACCTGCCCGTGCTGCTCCTGGGGCACCGCGCCGAGGTGCTGGCGAGCAACGCACTTTTCGGCGCGGTGCTGACCGAGCTACACCCCGGCTCGTCCTTTCCGCGGTTCCTGTTCCTCGACCCGCTCGCGCGCGAGCGCATCCTCAACTGGTCCCAGTTCGCCTCGACACTCGTGGCATCGCTGCGCCGTGACGCGGCCCGCCACCCGCACGATCGGCGCCTAACCGCCCTGATCGACGAGCTTCGCAGTACGGATGCCGACGTCGCTCGCTGGTGGGACGACCACGGGGTGCGCGACTACGCGTCAGTGGCCAAGATCATCCGCCACCCCCTAGTCGGCGACCTAAGCTTCGACATCGAGATCGTCTCGCCGCCCCGGAACCCCGACCAGCACCTCATCGTCTACACCGTCGAACCCGGCTCGACGACCGCGGGCATGCTCCCGGTCCTCGCTGGCTGGCAGCACCACTCGCACGCAATGCATGCCCGCTAGCGTCTTCGCGCTTGCCGAGCTCTGCCAGCCCATGTGGAGGAAAAGACACCTTCACGACCGTAGTGCGCGTTCACGGCAGTGTCACGGCCCGCCCGTTCTTCGAAGCTCACGGGTTCGTCGTCAACGAGGAGCGCCACCCGGTGCTCCGAGGCGTCGTCATGACGAACTGGGCGATGAGTCGTCCCGTCCAGCGTTTTGTTTGCGGGCGAGTCGCCTCAGCCCGGCACGGCCCGGTCGGGCTCGGTGGAATCGTGTCTCTCGTTACATTGAGCGTGTCGCGCGGGCGGTCTGTCCGACTCTTAACGTGGTCGGAGGGTCATGTCAGTTGAACATCTTTTCACTTGTGCTGCGATTGCCATTCCAGGGCCGTTAGGTACCAGGGAACAGTTCGGCTAACCGTGTTCCCAGTCATGGCACCCATCTGCACGGCACGACATCCGCGATCGACTTCGTCGCCGTCGACGAACTGGGCCATTCGGCGAAGCGCGGTAGGCGCTCGGCGTTAGTTCACTGGTCAAGGTCGGCGCGCCCATTGGGGCATGCAGCAATTCTGGGCAACTGCTCCCTAGGAACAGGGAGACCATTGACGCCCCATGAACAGCGCACCGACCCGTTGCCAGTAAAGACAGCATCCCGGCTGATGCTGTTGGTGGAGGGCTAGGGAGCCTGAGCCTCAGTGGCGAACGTCTGCAGCCCAGCGACGCGGATCACATCGAGCTTGCCGGCCTCCGGGGTGTTTGGCTCTGCACTGTAGATGACCAGGCGCAGGTCGCTACCGGGGACGGTGTGCACGTCGCAATCAAGGGTGATCTCACCGACGAGGACTGATGCGATCGTTTTGCGTTCGGCGAGGTGCCGGCTGACGGCGGTTTCACTCCACAGTGCGGCAAACTCGGCGTTCGACGAACGGAGGTCGCTAACGAGTTGGGCGAGGTGCGAGTCGTCAGGATAGTGTCCGAACGCGATCCGCAGGTCGGCAACGATGTTGCGCGCAAAACCGAGGCGGGACGCGGCATCCCGAACCACGGGCGCCTCACCCTCGGTGAAGAAGAGCCGGACGAGGTTCCTGTTCCTCGGCGTGAGCGTCGATGGGTCACCCAAGAGCGCCGCCCACAGCGGGTTCCACCCCACGATGTCCCAGGCGGCCGAGTAGACGCTTGCGAGGGTGTCGGCAAGTCGATCAACGATGCGTTGGAGACTGGGCGTAATGTGACGCGGCAGATCCCTGTCAGTTGGCACCACGGCGCCCGCGACCCGGTAGAGGTGGTCTCGCTCGTCGTTCGTGAGGCGAAGTGATCGCGCCAGGGAGCCCAGCACCTGCGCGGAGGGAGCACGCGCACGTCCCTGTTCGAGGCGCACGATGTAGTCGACCGAGAGCCCGGCGAGGGCCGCGAGCTCTTCGCGGCGCAGCCCCGGAGTTCGCCGACCGTCACCGCCCGGCATGCCCACCGCCGCCGGGGAGACCCGATCTCGCCATCCCCGCAGCACTGATCCAAGTTCTGAGGTCATCACCCCAGTGTCCCCCGCCCGCGACAACTCAGGGTGGTACTGCCAGTCCCATGGACAACCTGTGCCTAGCACTCTGGCCGGACGGCCCGCAACATCGATACATGACAATCACACTGATCACCGGATCCAACACAGGTCTTGGCTTCGAGGCCGCCCGCCGCCTCGTGGCGCTCGGACACACCGTCTACCTCACGGCGCGCGACGCCGAGAAGGGCCGCGTCGCTGCCGCGGCCCTCGGCGCACGCTTCGTACAGCTCGACGTAACCGATCACGCATCCGTCACGCGCGCTGCCGCAGAGCTCCAGCGCCTGGAAGGGAAACTCGACGTGCTCATCAACAACGCGGGCATCGCCGGGCCGGACACCTCGCCCGCCGAGGTCACCGCAGCCGAAGCTCGAACGGTCTTCGACACGAACGTCTTCGGCGCCATGCGCGTGACCCAGGCGATGCTTCCGCTGCTGAACGAATCGACCGCTCCCGTGATCGTCAACGTCTCGAGCGGGTTGGGGTCGTTCGGAATCGTCACCGACTCGGCACGCATGGAATCGCGCTACCCGTCACTCTCGTACAGCGCATCGAAGGCCGCGATCTCGATGCTCACCGTGCAGTATGCGAAGGCCTTCCCCGGCCTTCGGGTCAACGCCGTCGACCCCGGCTACACCTCGACAGCACTCAACGGTCACAACGGAACGCAGACAGTGACCGAAGGAACGGATGCGATGGTGCGGCTCGCAACAATCAGCCGCGACGGCCCGACCGGAACCTTCCACGACGCGAGCGGACCCATCCCCTGGTGACGAGCCGTGCGGAGTCGACTCTCACCGCAGAGTGAGGCCTCCGCCGCCAGGACACCCGAGCTGAGCAATTGGGCGAGCCGGCGGGCGGAGCACCCCCCAGGGGTGTTTGTCGGATTCGGCGCCCCGATCCTGGCGCCGCCATCGGGCACTGTCGTTGCCGCGATCGACGGCGAGCTTGATCTGGAGGCCGGCGCTCACAATTGACGCTGATTCCTATTGGCCGGGGATTTTGTCCCTCCGGCTGTCCCCGTGCGGAACACCGATGGAGCCCCGCCATTCGCCCCGCTCGCCCAACGAGTGCAGGGTCGGCCTACGGGAGGCACGTGCCCACCGTGAGTACGATCGGGCCATGGCACATATCAAAGATGATGGTCGCTCCGGCTTGGAACCCATCTGTCCGGCATCGCAAGATCCACCCCTTCAGGCGCTACTGCCTGGCTTGGACCGACTTACAGCATCATCGTTTCGGAAGGGAACCCTCAGCCGCCGGAGAATCCATCGTGCGATTCTCTTGTTGGTCGCCGTGGCGGGCGTCACTGCTGCGCTCATCACTGCGAGCGTCGTGCTCTGAAGGTTCCCAAACGTCACTTCCCCGAGACTTCGGAACTTCGGCGAATTCGCGCCGGATGTGCGTCCCTAAACGTCCGGCTTTCGGGCAGCTCCAGCTGTCCATTTTCAGAAGTTGGCTGCACAGATGTCAAAACTCGTCCGCCCCGCCTATTGGCCGATCCGCGTGACGAGGAAACTTCGCTCTCTAGCGATCTGTATACCTTCGCCACCGTTCCGGGAACAACTCGAAGGTCGCTGTCCAGCTGGCGCACAGATGGATGACATTGATCGGCGGGGTAGGACGCCGAACGTTTCGACCGCAGTTGCCAACACCCACGAGTGAACGTCGGGCCACAGAATGCTGGGTCCCGATTCAGGCAGTGCCAAGTGTGACATAGATCTTGTACGTTGCACCTTCGGAAGAGCCGAGCACTGGCGTTTCGACCTTGTAGGTCAAACCCTTGAACGAGCTGGTAGGGGTACGCGCGGCGAGAACTACCAACTGCTTCGGAGTGAGGGTGATCACGGCCGACCCAAGGTGATCGTCGCCCGTGCCCAGTGTGGCGTTCAGAAAGTCGGCCGTTGGCTTCTTGAGGATGGGGACGATCGCTGCAAGCACGGGCCCGACATATGGCACTTGGGTGGCGGCAGCGGCCGCGGCGTTGAAAGATTCGTCGACGAATTTGGTTACCTCAGCTTTGTACGCGTCGGGATCGCCAAGGTCGTGCTCCATCAGCACGACTGCAAGCGAAAGGCCGCTTGGCTTACCCCTAAATATCTCGAGGAAATCCGGCCGGCTCTCTCCTGCGTCGACATCTTCGTAGATCTTTGACCGCGATTCACTTGTCGTAGAGGGCGAAGTCACCCCGAGAACGACATACGGCTCATCAGAGTCCGACGACTGATCCTGGTCCGTCTCGCCGAAGCACATTAGGCCGGTGTATTGAACGACGATGTCATTCAATTCGATCGCCCCGACGTCGCCCCAGAAGTAGATTGCGCCGCGTTCGAAGGCACTCACGCGGCCACCATCGTCGCCGAAGGCCATCTCGTCGGTGAGAGGCATGCCCAACCAGCTGGAAGCTCCGCCCAACTGTTCGTATCGGTCTCCAATTACCCCGTGCACCCAAGCCGTACCACCGTCAGCACGCTTGTAAATGACACCGTCCTGGTAACGAACACGCGTCCCGGCGCCCGCGCTTTCGATTGCAGAAACCGGTTCCCCCGGCGCACCACTCAGTCGAGCAACGTGGTCTCGGAAGGGCTGCCATAACAGCTCCTCGAGGCTCGGGGCCGGAGGATTACGTACGAGGTCGACCTGCGGCTTGGTAAGCCGTACGGTGTTGCTCCTTTGAATTGTGAAGTCCGTAGCCATGGTGTTTACATCCTTCGATCTCGGCAACAATGCGATTGAGACCTCTCAGCAATTCTTCGAAGAAGTTCAACCGACTGAGGCTCATGGGCGTTGCATTCTTTTGGCGAATCAATCAGAATTCGTGCAAACTCATCATTTGCGCGCGCAACCTGCCGCGCCTAGTAAAAACGCGACACGTTCCCTGAACCCCGGAAAGGGGCTGAGTAGCGATGCGGACGGTGCAGTCAGCGCCCGCCTCACCTTCGCTTCGCCCGTTTGTACGCGCGTTCGCCCACCGTAGGGCGACCGGGGTGTTCCAGGCTCAACCGATGCCGGCTTACCTGGAGACAATCGTCCATTTCGACTTCGCAGACCTTCCAATCGTGCAGTCGGCTGGCGGAGGGGTTGGGCTGGGCCGCCCCTTGGCGTTGGTGGGTCCACATACACACGCAGGCACCAACGTGCGTTTCGAGGGAAGTATCGATTCGTTTGCGATCTTCCTTCAGCCCGGCGCGCTGTGGTCGCTCTTCCGGGTGCCTACCAGCGTGGTGAATGAGACGCATTTCGACGCAGAGGATGTGCTCGGAGCGCCCGTCGCGGAGCTCTGGCGTGTCCTGGCCGAAACGCCAGAGTTCGGCAAACGAATACGAACCGCGGAATCGTTCATCCGAAAGCATGCGAACTTGGAATATGAGGCAACCGTCACCACCGTGGCTGCGTCACTAATGGCCCGTCGAGGGGGCCGGATCGCCATCCACGACTTGGCATCGCGAATGTACCTCAGCGCGCGGCAACTAGAGAGGTCCTTCCTCCGGGAGGTAGGAATCTCACCCAAACGCTTCGCACGAGTTGCGCGGTTCCAAACTGCCTTGGACGCCCGGGTCAGTCGTCCGGACCAGTCATGGATCGACATTGCGATCAACTCTGGATTCCACGACCAGATGCACATGGTCCACGAGTTCCATTCCCTCGGCGGCTTTTCGCCGACACTCACTGTTGAGCGACTCGGGGATTCCCGGCCGTCCGCACTCGCCGCCTCCCATGGTTGGTCCGTAACGGACTAGCTCTAATCGATTGGATGTTGCGGCACTTTGCCGACGCACTCCAGCCCGGAACGCAGTTGTTTCGTCGCGAGCAGCGGCGAGCATCTTAAGGAGGTACGGATGCAGAGACGTGTCATCGGCCGGAATCGGCGGACAACTCCCGCTCAGTAGGTCATCGGTTTCACCGTCTCGCCCTCGGAGAAACAGGCATTCCCATAACCGAACTTGGACGCAACCGATTCCGCCGCGCTCGTCCTTCCTCTGCGGTTAGGGGGTGAAGGGTCTGCCGGATCCGATCCGGAATACGCCAATCACCTTCGTGCCATCCGATGCGTAGGCCAAAATGTCAACGTAGGTTCCTTCGTGCGCCTTCGTCCACTCGATCGCTTCCTCGGGTGACTTCACGTTCGAGCCTTCAGCGGCTTCGAGGTCCTTGGAATATACGTAGGCCGGCTTCATATCGAGGGTTTGGACGAGGATGAGGTCGGGTGCGATCGCGCTGCCTCCTTGGACACCGAACGTTTGCCCGTTCGCGTTGACAGGCCAATCCGGAACCGGCCCGAGTGTGGCCTGTCCGCCAGGAGAGGCCGAGGGCGTGTAGAACATGGTCCCGTAGTTCACTGATACTGCCGTTCCGCCGGTTCCGACGGCCGCGATCAGGAGGATCACCGCAGTCCAGAGCCCGGCCCGCCCTCTTCGAGTCGCGGGATGCTTCTGCTGAGGGAGCGAACCTTCCGCTTCAGCGACAAGGAAGTGCCTCATTTGGGTTTTGCGCTCCGGGGTAAAGTTGTGGTCGTTCATGATCAGGCAGTCCCTTCTGGCTGCACGCGCGGAGTCGGTGCTGCACCGGCAACATCGAGGGCAAGACGGGTTTTGGCACGGGCGAGTCGGGATTTCACCGTGCCGACCGGGATTCCCAAGGCCGATGCCGCCTGGGCCATCGACATGTCCTCAAGGACGCACAAGGCCAGGACGTCCTGGTCCCGTGAGCTCAAGCGGGAGAATGCCTTCCGGACTCCTGTTCGGTGCGATTGGGCGTCGAGACGTTGGCCGGTAGCGTCCGCGAAATCGTCGGCGTCTCAAGGTGCAGGGAGTCTGGCAAGGAGCAGGTGTTGGCGCCGCCGGGAACGGGCGAGATTGCGGGCCGTGTGGTTGGCCGTCACGAGGAGCCGGCCGATGATCGATGTGTCCACCACGCGAACGGACCGGCGCCGCTTCCACGCCATGAGAAAGACGATGGCGGTCACATCATCAGCGTCGGCGCGTGAACCTGTCAGTCGAAGGCTGTGGCCGAAGACGCGATCTGCGTGAAGTTCAAAGACGCGCCCGAACGCTTCAGGATCGTCCGCGACTGCGCGCAACCACAATGCGCTCTCACTCACGTCCTTCAGGTGGTCCATACCTAACAATGTCCACTCGGCTCATTCGAGTTCCATTTTTCTGACACGAGTGTCAAAGGTCGTAGTGAAAAGAAGGAGCTCCATGTGGCACTCGCGAGAAACCAAGTCGAAACGTCGCAATGGGGGTTCGGTCCGTGGACCTTTCAGCTCGGCTTCGATGCGCGCCTGTTCGCGTGACTGAGGTCTCGTGCTGTGGGCCAAAGCAGCGCTATGGCTCCCATATATGAGGCGGCGACACCTGCCCCTTGCCCAACCAAGATCGGGCTCAGGCTGAAATCGAAGTGATGCGCGCGGAGGAGGTCGGTCAGGAAGAGGCCGACCAGGACGAGGACGAACGCTGCGGCCACACGTCCGGCGTCGCGAGCGGAGCGAAGTGGCGATGCCGCTGCCAGGCTGAGTCCGGCGAAGATCACGACAGCTGGGATGCTGGGTCCGAGCCATGACTGGAGCGAGGACATGATCCCGATGACGATGATGGCCGGCACGCACAGTAGGGCGATGAAACGGGCAGTCCTTCCCCTTGAGAGCAGGGCGAGGACGAGAGCGATCGCAAGCATTCCACCGACGATGACCGACGGGTTGGAGAACGGTCCGACCGTCCCCGCATAGGTGATGTTGGGTGCCCAGGTGATGCCACCCAGATACCAGAAGGAGAAGACGACGCCGAGGGCGAGCGCGCTCAGCCCGACACGGCTGAGGCGTTCGGGAGCGATGAAACGCGCATACAGGCCGGCGGCCACAAGCGCGAGGCGACTCGACCGAGTGGGGGCAACACGGCCGTCCGCATCATCCTCATCCATCAGTACGGCGATGATGGCCTCTTCGTTTCGTTCCCGCCACGCGGCCGGATACCAGCGGACGAGTTTGCGGTACTGCGAGTCCCGAGAGTCGTTCATGTCAGTCCTTCGAGAGTGAGGTGAGTCGCGACGAGGGTGAAAGTGAGGTGGACAGAAGAATTACCGGAGGAATGGCGATGGCGCGAACGCCCATCACGACGCGGCCAGCGGACGTAGGGCTCGACGTGCTTGCAGCCTGGTCCGCGCCTGGTGAGCGTTTGCCTCCAACCGGGCGACTTCGACCTCGAGCTCCGCAGCCCCTGTGTCGGTCAGCCGGAAGTAGCGACGCAGGCGACCGTCGACGACTTCATCGCCGTCCAGCGCCACCCAGCCCTGCTGCCCAAGCCGTTCAAGAGCTGCATACAGCGTTGCGACCTTGAGATTGAAGCGACCCCCGGATAGTTCTCGGGCTTCCTCCATCAACGCGTACCCGTGACGCCGACCTCCGGTTAGAGCAGTCAGGACCCAGAACGTTGGTTCACGCATTTCGGATGCCATGCGCTCAACATAGTCTTCTGTCTGGAGTATTACAACGAATCCGACATAGATCCGAATGTCGGATCCTCGGACATTTCCCCTTCTGTGTCAGGCGAACAAGCATGACTCGACAGGGCGCAGGTGCTCATGATGCATGGTCTTCCCGTTGAGAGTTCCCAAAGGGCACTACCCCGAAACCTCGGAACCTCGGCAAATTGGCGCTAAATCTGCGTCCGTCGAGGTTCGGCTTACCGGACAGCGGATGAGCTCACATGTGACGGCAGAATGTCTTCAGCAGCCTCGGCCGCTGATGGCACTTGGGTGACGCAAGGACGATCTTGTACTTGTGTCTATTGGATAGACGTCGGTCACCCTCGTAGAGTGACAAATATGCGCGGTGAAGTAGCTGCGCGATCGTGCAGGCTCTCGACGCCGAGACGCACACGATTTGGAGATCGGGGCACCGTATGACTCAGTCAGGTGGCCATGCCGGGCTATGGCAAGTACTGGGGGCGATCCTGTCCTTCTTTGCCAAGGGCATCGGTGCCGGGCTGTCCTCGATCGCCACCATGACTCTCGCAGGCCGAGCTGCCCCGGGCGACCTGCCAACATCGCCGCCGCCGAAGGAGTATCGCCCGTAGACGACCAGAGCCGCCTCAGCGAAATCGGCTACTGACCCAGACCGAGGGATTTCCGAGGCTGGCTGGCATCCTGGACCTTCGTCCATCGAGCGCGCCTCCGGCCAGCGCGAGCCAAAAATCTGCCGTGAATGTCATCACCTTTGGCGCCGCGACACGGTACCGTCAGGACAGACAACCGGACGTGGAGCGTGGGCAATGGTTCCTTTATGGGTTCGGGCGGGCGCACTGATCTGCACGGCGGCTCTGGTCCTCACCGGGTGCGCACCCGATGATTCGATCTCGCAGATCCGAAGCTTCTTGGCCGCCGATAGCGGCCCGGACGATCTACTCCCGCCCGGGGTAAAAGACGCGACGAGCGATCCCGAATCCAGCCGTTTCGTCGGCGAAAAGGCTGGTGTCAGCTACTTCCTCACGAAACACGTCGATCCGGCCTCCGGGTCACCAGGCTACTGTCTCGTGATCTCCAACCCGACGGAGGGCGCAGCATCAAGCTGCGCATCAGATGTCAACGCAACACATTTGTGGGTTAGCAGCTCCGAAACGGGCAGCGCCAGAGTCGTGGTCGCCGACGACGTCATCCCGGACGGGTGGACAAAGCTCGGCGACTTCCTGATCGTCAACCCTGAAAAGTGATTTCCCTCAGCTCGGCACTCTAACCGTCGGCCCCGGCGCCCTGAAGGTTGCCTTCGCTGACGCTGGACGCCCTCCGAAAACACTGCAACACTCGGGGTCTGTTCCTTCGTTAGAAATCCGGAGACACACCATGTTCCCTATTCTGTCCAGGTTGCGGATGAGGCAGTGGCTGCCACTGTTTACACTCCTCCTAGCGACTTCGGGCGCAGCGGTCGGAGCTGCCCTCGGTCAGCCCAACTCATGGGGATGGTTCATCGGGGGTGGGCTCGTTGCCATCGTGATTAGTATCACCACCCTGGCAGGCCGGAGCAGGAGAGAACATCCGGTGACACCGCGCGAATGAGATACTTCCGGAGTCCTCGGCTTCCGCCAGACGCGGGCCACGAACCCTGCGAAAGAGCTGCCGTTAGTCGCACAGCCGGCGTGGCCACCGAGCACGATGGAGTCGTTGCCGGCACTTCGGGCCCGGAGTAGACGCAATCCCATCGCAAGCATTTCGTTCAATCCCCAAGACATCCGACGACGCCTTCCTCGCACCAGACGCACTGATACAATAAACATCTCCCGCTGAGGGTTCGTCTTGCGAGCTGCTCCGGATGTTCCCTCCTGGCCAGGTAATCGACGGCGTATTGCCCCGAACGACCACGCGGTCGTAGGCTCGCGCTAAGTAGGGCACTCAGGTGTCCGCGAATCGAGGGGTGGTCGACATGGAATTCAGTGCTCTTTTTTGGTGGAACTTCTGGGTGGTAGTTCAGGTTCTCGTTGTGGTTGGGGTCGTCGTGGCTCTGGGGCTTTTCATCCGCTGGGGACGGCGCAAGAGCGCCATTCTTGAGGCGAGCCAACCCACGGAAGGTTACGGGCCCGCTGCCGGTAAGTAGCGGGTGCAAAGTCCCCCGCAAAGGGTTCCCCGTGAGGAGAGGCCCCGCCCAAGGGTCGTGGCACGAGTGGTTACGCTCGGGGCATGAACGATTCGGCATGGAAGTCACCCGAGATCTTAGTTCCGCGGACTTTTCGAGAGATGCCACGTTGGCGGACCGACGGGACGAAATGGCTCGATTCTCTCTCGGAGCGACTGGCCAACCAGTGCGTTGAATGGAGTCTGCGCCCGGACGGCAGCGCGCTCCATGGCTCGAATGCGATCGCTGTTCCGGTGACTCGTCACGGCGTCCCCTTCCTTTTGCGAATGGCTCCGCCTCATCCCAGTTTCCAGCTCGAGATCTATGCGCTCCGGTTCTGGGACGGACGCGGAACAGTGCGGTTGATCGAGCACGATTCCGACGCGGGTGCAATGCTTCTGGAACGCCTCGACACCACAGAGACCCTCTCCAGCGCTCCCTTGATAGACGCAGTGCCCGTGATCGCACGCCTGATGCGGAGACTGGCCGTTCCTGCCGAAACGACGGACGCGGCATCCACAGCAGACGTAGTCGCAGCCCGCGTCGGCTTGCTCAAGGCCGAATGGGAGCGGCTCGGCAAACCTTTCGACCGAGCGATCCTTCAGCAGACCCTCAAAACAGCCCAAGACCTGAGTTCAACCCCGCACGATGACGCTGTCAACGCCGACCTCCACTTCGACCAGGTCCTCGCTGGAACACGAGAGCCATGGCTGGCCGTGGACCCCGTACTACTTCGCGGCGACATCGAATACGACCTTGCCCGGATCCTGTGGACTCGGCTGGACGAGATGACAGATGATACTGAAGTCCTGTTCCACTTCGACACCGTCGTCCGCGAGGCACAACTCGACCGGGAACGGGCATGGAAATGGGTGTTGTACCGCAGCGTGGACTACTGGCTGTGGGGCCTGGACCATGGTCTCACCACCGACCCCGAGCGCTGCCGAAGGTTGGTAGCGATCTTTGGGGAACACGAGCCGAGTAGCGAGAAGCATTCCGTCGCCCGCTGAGCGTTCCATATGTGGAACGGCAGCAAGGGGGCGACGTCGGTTGATGAGTTCCGCAGTCAAATGCGGAAAGTGCGTCGTTCGGACCGCGCGAAACTGCCGCGGTGCCCGTTTGACTCTTCCGACATTGAGCCCGATGACCGGGGGTCACACGCACGAGGTTGTCTACGCGGGCGGCGCCAGCTGCTGGAGCACCGTCGCCGGCTCGGGTTTTACTGCGCGGTCGGGCTCCGCGTAGTGCGCCTTTGTCGTCGACGTCGAGGTGTGTCCGAGCACGTCAGCCGCAGCCTGCATGCCGAGTTCGTTGGCGAGCAGCGTCGCCCCCGTCCGGCGAAAGGCGTGTGGGGTGATCCCCATGCCGTCGAGGCCAGCGTTCCGGAGGATCTCGCGGAATGTGCGCCTGACGTTGTGCGGCGCGAGTGGCTTGCGGTTCCGCGCGAAGAAAAGCAGATGTTCACCGTCTTCCGCCTCGATCAGTGTCAGACGTCGGCGTATCACCTCTGCCGCGAATTGTGGCACGGCGACGGACCGGTTCGACTCGTGCGTCTTGGGATGAGCCTGGCGGAGCACGCCGACGCCACTTTGCACGACGAGCGTTCCGCGGATGTGCACCCAGGGCGGATCGGCGGTCATGTCTACGTCGCACTTTCGAAGCGCAAGTGCCTCGCCGATCCGCGTTGCCGTGCCGAGCATCACCTCGATGAGGTCCTGCACCTGGCCGTCCGGCTTCGGCCCCATCCGGCCCTCCCCCATGCGCCAGTCGCGGGCAGCGAGACGGATTGCGGATATCTGATCCGCCGTGAGCGCTTTCGGGGTGTGCTGGGGCTTCTTCATCCGTGAGGTCTCCTTCACGGGATTGCGCGGGATGATCCCCCGCCGCACCGCAAACCCCAGCACCATGCTGAGGATCGTTCGGGAGTGCCTGGCTCGCGTGTAAGAGATCGCGCGCTGCACCTTCAGGAAAAGCTCGATGCGACCGACGGTCACCTCGCGAACCGTGAAGTGCTCGAAGAAGGGAAGCACGAGCCCGCGCAGCTCATACTCGTAGACGGCTTTGGTGCCGTTCGCGCGGTCGACGTCGAGCCCCAGGTCCTCCAGCCAGGCCTCGGCCAGCATCCTGAACGGCGAGCCCGCGTTCACTGTGTCGCCGACGTTGGCGGCGCTCATCCGTGCGGCCAGCTCGACCTTGAGCGCGGTCTTCGCCGCGTTGCGACTCGAACCGGTCGCGGTGACTTGCCTCGACTGACCGTCCCAGTCGCGGAAGCGAGCCGTCGCCCGGAAACGCCCTACACCGACCTCGGTCGCCTTGATCGCGCCGAACGTACTGATCGGAAGTCGTGGCCGGCCGGCCATCAGCGCTCGCCCCCGCGACCAGTCAAGGACGGAACGGGCTCGTGGAGTCCGTCCAGCCAACGGAGAACATCGGAGACACGGTAGCGGATCTCCCGTCCGACTCGAATACCGGATGGGCCGCGGCCGTCGGTGCGCAGGTCGTAGATGGCCTGCACGTGCACGCCGAGATACTCGGCGAGCTCACTCGTCGTGAGTACGGGCTCGAGGCCGAGCCCCAAGAGACTTTCAGCATTCATAACTCGTAGGTGACCAAGGCCACACCAGGTCAATCGAACTGGGTCGCGTACCATCTCTCCGAGCGCCCCTAACGGGCGGGCACAGTGGAATAAGCGTTGAGTGCATCAAGTCTTGCCCTTTCAGTGAGGACAAGAAACCCTGATCAGACTACGTTCGTGGTGCCCCCGGTAGGAATCGAACCTACGACAAGCGGATTAGAAGGCCGCTGCTCTATCCACTGAGCTACGGGGGCGAAGAACGATCAACGATACCGCAGACCCGGCCCGCCGGCGCTCAAAGGGCCTTCGCGGCCGCCACGAGCACCTGGGCGAGTGTCGGCACACCCGTGGCCCGGAAGACCTCGATCCCGGCCGCGTCCCGGATGATAACCGTGGGGGTGATCCGGATGCCGTCGGCCTCGGCTTCCGCGACGTCCCGCACCACGTCGAGCTCACGCACGGTCGCCTGGGGCACGAGGCGTTCGACCTCGGCCAGGACTGCCCGGGTCTGCATGCAGGGCTCACAGAAGGCGGAGGAGAAGTACGTCAATTCCATGCGAGGTAGTCTACGGAGCGCACGTCTCAGTCGCACCGCTGCCGGGATCAGCGCAACAGGGCCGGTCGGCGTCCGCCGTTAGACTCGACACATGAAAAAAAGTAGTGACCGGTTGGTTTGGATTGACTGCGAGATGACCGGTTTGGACATTGATTCCGACGAGTTGGTGGAGATCGCTGTAGTGATCACCGATTACGACCTGAACATCATCGACCCGGGACTCGACCTCATCATCAAGCCGAATCAGGCGTCGCTGGAGAACATGAACGACTTCGTGCGCAACATGCACGAGACCAGCGGGCTGATCAACGAGATCCCGAACGGAATCAGCGCCGCCGAGGCCGAGACCCTGGTGCTGGAATACGTACTGCAGTTCATCCCGGCCGAGCAGAGGGCTCCGCTGGCGGGAAATTCCATCGGCACCGACCGGGCCTTCCTGATGAAATTTATGCCTCGCCTCGACGCCCAGCTGCACTACCGCAACGTCGACGTGTCCTCGATCAAGGAACTCGCACGCCGCTGGTACCCGCGGGTTTACTTCAACGCCCCCGCGAAAGACGGCGGACACCGCGCCCTGGCTGACATCCTCGAATCCATCCGCGAACTGGCGTACTACCGCCAAACCGTGTTCGTGGCCGACCCCGGGCCGTCCAGCCAACAGGCGAAGAACAGCGCGGCCGCAGCCGTGAACATTTTCGCTGCGAACATGTAATACACTTGTCAAGTTGCCTTCTCTGTGAGAAAGCAGCGCATGGTGGGTATAGCTCAGCTGGTAGAGCATCCGGTTGTGGTCCGGAAGGCCGCGGGTTCAAGCCCCGTTACTCACCCCAATTGAAACACGCAGAAACAGTTCATCGAACGCGCGACCGGGCCCTCGGATTCGGCCGCGCGTTCGCATTTCCGGCATCGAAACGCCGCACCGAAATGGTGTCCTCGCCTCGGCCTCCCCGCGGTCCAACGGCGTCCGGGACAGCTGAAAGGGATCTCTCCATGCGTGCTCGTTTCGCCCTCCCCGCCGTCGCTGCGGTGGCCGCCCTCCTGCTCACCGGCTGCGTCGACAACACTGTGCCGGTTCCCGGAGCCGACGCCACCGCGCCCGCCAAGACCGTGACCGAAGATGCCGCCGCCTCGGCGCTGCTCCCGGAGAAGGTCCGCGCCTCCGACACGCTCGTGATCGGAACGAGCCCGAATTACTCCCCCAACGAGTTCAAGGACGATTCCGGCAACCCGATCGGCTGGGGAGTCGAACTCGGCGCCGCGGTTGCCGCGAAGTTGGGTCTGACCGCCGACTACAAGGTCGCGAATTTCGACACCATCATCCCGAGCATCATCGGCGGCGAGATGGACCTGGGAAACTCGTCCTTCACCGTCAACCTGAAGCGCCAGGAGCAGGTCGACTTCGTCAACTACTACACGGCCGGCATCCAGTGGGCCTCCGCCACCGGCACCACCGTCGACCCCGACGACGCCTGCGGCCTGAAGATCGCCGTGCAGTCCACCACCTACGAGGACACCGACGAAATCCCGGCCAAGAGCGCCGCCTGCGTCGCCGCCGGAAAGCCCCCGATCGACAAGCTCAAGTTCGACACCCAGGACCTAGCCACGAACGCCACTGTGCTCGGCCAGGCCGATGCCTTCAGCGCAGACTCCCCGGTCACCCTCTACGCGATCCAGCAGACCGCGGGCAAGCTGCAGAAGGCCGGCACCTCCTTCGACGAGTCACCTTACGGCATGGCCGTGGCGAAGAACTCCGGGATGGCAGCGGCCGTGCAGGCTGCCCTGCAGTCCATGGTCGACGACGGCTCCTACGGCGAGATCCTCAAGACCTGGGGCGTCACCGACGGCGGCCTGAGCACCATCACGATCAACGGCTGACCGGCTCCCTGAGAGGCTGAACGAATGTGAGAGGCTGAACGGATGCCGCAGCTGACTCACGAGGAGTTCGAGCGTCTCGTCGTCGACGAGCTCGACCTCCTGCCCGACGACATGGTCGACGGCCTGGACAACGTGATCTTCGTGGTCGAGGACCGACCCGAAGACGGCACGATGGACACCCTCGGGCTCTATGACGGGGTTGCCCTGACCGAGCGCGGGCAGTACGGCTTCGGTGAGATGCCGGACCGGATCGTGCTCTACCGGGAGCCGTTGCTGGAGCTCTGCGCGGATCTCGAGGAGTTGCGCGACCAGGTGCACATCACTCTGGTGCATGAGATCGCCCATTTCTACGGCATCGACGACGACAGGCTGCACGACCTCGGCTGGGGATGACCAACCACCGTTAGCCTTGCGTCATGAGTAGATCCCGGCCTGCCCGCGTCATCGGCGCCACGGTCGGCGCCCTCGTCATCCTGTCCGTCGGCGTCTACGGGCCGGCCACCCTACTGGGGCCGTTGCCTGAGGCCACCGCCACGCTGGTCACGCCGGCGGCCGGCGAGTCGGTTCCGTTCCCGCCCGCGCTGCCGGCCACCGGCGGCAGCGCCGTCATCGGCCTGGCCACGGTCACACCCGATCCGGCCTTCCCGGAGACGACGGCGCTGGACGCCGACGCTCTCGCCACCACCCTGCCTCTCGCCGTGGCCGGCACGGCCGAACCGCTGCCGATGGCCGCGGCGACGAAGATCGTGACCGCCCTGGTCGTGCTCGACGCGAAACCGCTGACCCTTGGTGAGACGGGGCCTCAGATCCCGATCACGGCCGCGGATTACCAGGACTACATCGACTACGGCAATTCCGGAGCTCGCACCGTCGTGGTCTTCCCGGGCGAACTGTGGACCGAGACCGAGCTGCTCCAGGCGATGATCCTCGGCTCCAGCAACAATCACGCCGACACGCTGGCGCGTTGGGCCTTCGGCTCCCTCGACGCCTACAGCGCCGCCGCCAACGCCTGGCTGGGCAAGCAGGGCCTCGACGGCACTCGTGTCGCCGACGCCACCGGGCTCAACGACGGAAGCGTCGGAACGGCCACCGACCTTGCCCGGCTGGCCGGCCTGGCCGCCGCCGACCCGGTGATCGGTGCCATCCTCTCCCAGCCGGCCTCCGCCCTGGTGGGCCAGCGCGGCGTGGACAACACCACGGCGTTCCTGGCCGAGGAGGGCGTCACCGGCATCACCCGCAGCTACACGGACGGGGCGGGCGTCTGTTTTCTCTTCACCGGTCAGGTGCAGGGCCCGGACTCGACCTACACCTTTGCCGGTGCCCTGCTCGGCGAACCCGATTACGACACCCTGACCAGTGACGTCACCGTCCTGATGGAGAGCGCCCGCGCCGGGGTACGCGAGCTGCCAACCCTCGCCCAGGGTGACGCCTACGTGGAGTTCAGCACACCGTGGGGGGCCGAGGCCTCCGGAACCGTGCGCACGGCCACGACGACGTACGGCTGGCTGGCCCAGGCGCCGGGCGACGCGGAGGTGATCCTGGAGACGGTGTCGACCGGCCGGGCGGGCAAGACCGTCGGCCGGGTCACGGTGGAGACCGGGGGCACCGAGGTGACGTCGACGCTGGTGCTCGACCGCACGATCAGCGCGCCGGGCCTCGGTTGGCGGCTCCTGCACCCCGTGCCGATGATCTCGGCGCTGATCGCCGTGGACCGCTAGCTGCGAAAGACTGCCGCGACCGGCCGCCGGCTACTGGTCAACGGATTTCTGGTCAGCGGCTACTCGCGCTCGCCGGTCGGCAGGAACGGGTCGCTCTCGCCCGCGTCGAACCGGTAGCGCACGTGCACGCGGCCCTGCACATCGCGCACGTCCTCCTCGTCGTACCAGAACAGCGTTTCGACCCCCTCGACGGCGGCCATCATGCTGACCCGGACGTCATGTTTGCCCTGGATCAGCACCCGGGTGTCGACCTGGCCCGCGAGGGGACCGTCAATGAATTCCGCGGTGTAAACGACATTTTCAGCACCTTGATCAGCCATACCTCCAACCTAGTCCCGGGCACCGACTTACGGGCGACGGATGTCCGGGGTCCCGGCCAGCCGGATCGTCGCCTGCCGCTCGGGCGCCTCCCGCTCTCGGTAAGCGTCCCAGCCCGCTTCCCACTGGTCCCAGTGCGACCGGAACAGTTCGCCGTCCCGGGCGAGGGCCCGCTGCTTGCGGATGCGGTCGTCGGCGGCCAGCCAGACCCGGATGTCGCTGAGTGGCGCGTGGGCGGCCGCCAGGGTTCCGCAGCCCTCCACGATCAGCGGGCGGGCCGGGTCGACCGGGTGCCATTCTGCCAACTCGCGCCGCTCCCAGTCATAGCGCCGCCAGGCGGCGGGCCGGCCCAGTCTTCTCGGGGCGAGCACCTGTTCGCGCAGGTGCGTGACGGCGGCGTCCAGCCCCTGCCAGCCGGGGTAGATGTCGTCCAGCCGCACCAGGGTGGGCCGGAGCGGTCCCGGCCAGGCGACGACGAGCGCGTCGGCGAGGGTGCTCTTGCCGGCGCCGCTCGGCCCGTCGATGAGAACGACGGGCGCCACCCCGGCGGCGGCAAGGTCGCGGAGCACGGGGGCCAGCAGCATCCGTCGGTCACCGACCGGATCGGGGGCGGCCGGTTCGAGGGCGGCCGTGGGCAGATCAGGTGAGGACAAAGTTCCAGCTTCCCGTCGCCACGGAGACGCTCACCGAGAGCAGGGCCACGGCCAGACCGATGCCGACCAGGGCCACCTCGCGCCCCCGGAAGCTGGAAGGGCGGGCCCAGGTGCGCCGCACCGAGGCGCCGAACCCGCGGGCCTCCATCGCCGTCGCGAGTTTGCTGCCGCGCCGGATCGACAGCACCAGCAGGGCGAAGGCCTGGCTGAGCAGCCGGCGCAGGACGCCGCGGTCCGCGATGCCGCGGGCCCGCCGGGCCAGTTCGAGGGCGCGCCAGTCCTCGAGGAACAGGCCGACCAGGCGCAGCCCGGCCAGACCGCCAAGCACGAAGCGGGCCGGCAGTTTCACGACTTGGCCGAGGCCGTCGGCCAGGTCGGTGGGGTCGACGGTCACGAAGAGCACGACCGACGGCAGTCCGATGGCGAGGATGCGCAGGGTCGTGGCGATGGCCAGCTCGAGTGATCCCTCGGTCACGTTCACCAGCCCGAAAGACCAATAGACCGCCCCGGCCGCCTGCCCGTAGAGCAGGGTGGTGACGCCGGCGGTGGGGGCGGCGATCCAGACCGGCAGGGTGCGCACCGCGAAGGCCTTCAGGGACAGCCCGGCCCAGAAGAAGAGCACGAACTCGCAGGCGAGGGCGACGACTGCGGAGACCCAGTCGATGGTGAGGATGAGCACGCCCGCCAGCAGCAGCGCGGCGGCCAGCTTCGCGACCGGGTTGATCCGGAAGATGGCCTGGGTTCCCCGGGCAGGCGTCAGCACGCTCACCGGGACACCGCCGCCCGCGGCGTGACGCTGCGGCCGGCCCGCCCGGCCAGATGGTACTCCCGGTCAGCCAGGGCGACCACGAAGTCGGTGTCGTGCGAGACGGCGACCACCGCGGTGCCCTCCCGCAGGAGTTCGTCGAGCAGGGCCACGATCTCCCGCCAGGTGCGCAGGTCCTGGCCGAAGGTGGGCTCGTCGAGCATGAGCAGTCGTGGCTGGGTGGCCAGCACGGTGCCCACCGACAGCCGACGTTTCTCTCCGCCGGAGAGGGTGAACGGGTTCGCCTCGGCCAGGTGGTCCAGGCGCAGGCGCTGCAGCACCTCGTCGACCCGGGCATTGATGTTCGCCTCCGGCCGTTTGAGGGCGCGCGGCCCCACGGCGAGTTCGGCCCGCACGGTGGCGGCCACGAACTGGTGCTCCGGGCTCTGGAACACGGTGCCGATGCGGGTGAGCAGCTGGCGGGACTTCCAGCGGATCGGTTCCTCGTCGGCCCCGCCGGCGAGCTCCGGGCTCGCGAGAACCGCTCCCCCGGCCGGTTTCAGCAGGCCGGCGAGGGTGAGCATCAGGGTCGATTTGCCGGCGCCGTTCGGTCCGGTGACTGCCAGAGCGGTGCCGGCGTGCACCGTGAGGTCGATGTCCCGGGCGAGCACGTCGGCGCGCGTGCGCGCGACCGCGAGGCCGGGCGTGCGGAGCAGAGGGACCGAGCCGGGCGCCGACGCCGAGCTGGTCTCGCGCCGCGATGCAGTCAGGCCGTTGCCCCGCCCGGGCACCCAGACACCCGCGGCCGCGAGCCGTTCCCCCTGCCTGGTCAGCACGTCGTCGGGATGGCCGTCGGCCAGCACTCCCCCGGCCGCGTCGAGCACGATCACCCGGTTCACAAGGTTCTGCCAGACGGCGACCCGATGTTCGATCACGATGAACGTCGCCGCGGAGCTCTCGAGCACGCGGGCAACGGAATCGCGCACATCCAGCACGCCTCCAGGGTCGAGATTCGCTGTGGGTTCGTCGAGCAGCAGCAGCCCCGGCCGCATCGCCAGCACCCCAGCGAGGGCGAGGCGCTGCTTCTGTCCACCCGACAGCGACGACGTCGGATGGCTGAGCGGCAGGTTCAGGCCGACCATGTCCAGGGCGTCGCTCACCCGGCGCCAGATCTCTTCGCGGGGCACCCCCAGGTTCTCGCAGCCGAAGGCGACGTCGTCGCCCACCCGCGCCAGGATCACCTGGGAGTCAGGGTCCTGCAGCAGCAGCCCGGCCTGGCCGCGCGCTGCGGTCGGCTCGGCGCCGTTCACAAGCAGCTGACCGCGCTGCTCGCCCTCCTCGTCGCCGCCGAGAACCCCGGCGAGGGCGTGCAGCAGAGTGGATTTGCCGGCCCCGGAGGCGCCGAGCAGCAGCACGCGCTCGCCCGGCTCGATTCTCAGGTCGAGGCCGTTGACGGCCCAGCCCCGCCGCCCGGCATGCCGCCATCCCCAGCCGCGGGCCACGACGGACGCTCCCGAGACGGATGCCGCTGCTGCCGGTGTCATCGCCGTCCCCCTAGACCTGGGTGCGGTTCGATCGCCCGGCGGCGAACCGCGACAGTGCCCCGGTGCGGGCGAGGCCACGCATGGCCAGCCAGGACAGCAGTCCGGCCACGACAATGCCGGAGACGATCGAGGAGGCGGTGTAGATGGTGATGAAGGGAACGGCCGATCCGGGGTACCAGAGCAACAGGTCGTTGACGGCGAGGGCAAGGCCGGCACCCGCGCCGGCGAGCAGGGCCACGACGAGGCGGTAGTTGGCGTAGAAGAACAGCGCGAAGACCAGCTCCGCGCCGAGACCCTGCACCAGGCCGGAGACCAGGATGGTGGCTCCCCAGGCGGTGCCGCCGACCAGAGTCGACACGACCGCCGCCAGCAGCTCGGTGTAGAGCGCGGCGCCGGGTTTGCGGATGATGAGGCCGCCGAGCACGCCGGCGAACAGCCATCCGCCGCCCAGGAGCGCCTGCAGGCCCGGCAGCAGCGGGGTGAGCAGGCCGCTGAGCGGGTTGTACGCCTGGTTCCAGACGACGAAGATGAGCCCGCTGGCCACGCCGATGACACTGGCGATGACGATGTCGACGACCCGCCACCGGAAGTTACGCGGCTGGTGGGATGTGGTGGGGGTGAGAAGGGTTGTTGTAGCGTGCACTGGTCGTGCCCTTTCCGTAGATGGTTCCAGGGCACGGGAACGAGATAATCTGCCTCCCTGCGCTGGCATGATCCAGATCAGGTTCGACGGTCGAAGCTTCAGAAGCTTCCTCTCAGCCCGGTTGACCGGACTCCCGTGTTCGAATTCAGTATAGACCTCGGCCTAGACTCGCGGGATGGAGTCCTCGCCTCGCCCCCGAATCACTGTCGGGCGCGAATGACGTTCACCGTTCCCCTCATCCTCGCCGGGCTGTTGCTGCTGTTGCTGCGCCACTTCATTTTGCGGCGACGACGGATGCGACGCGGGCTACCCGTGCGCGGTCCCTGGCATATCCCCCGGAGCTGGCGGGAAGGGCCGGGCTCCCGCCAGCGGCTGGGCCGCTGGTGGCGTAGCTGACGCGGGCGGCGATGAGCGCCCGAACGCGGTACGCTCGAAGTGGTGAGTCGGGAAGTCTGGTCGACAGCTTTGTTCGTGTGCCACAAAATCCCGATTGACTGAGGCCTGTCCATGCCGAAACCACCACCACTTCCGCCCACCCCGAGACTGAACGTCTTTCGCCGCAGCAGCTATCCCGAGTATTTGCACGTCTCGACGATCCTGCGCAAAGAGACCGTGGGCGGCGCTCTCCTGCTGGTGGCGACGGTTCTCGCGCTGATCCTGGCCAACACCGGGGCCTCCGATTTCTACTTCTCCGTGCGGGACTTTAAGATCGGCTACGAGCCGTGGCACCTCAATCTGAGCCTCGGCGCGTGGGCCGCCGACGGACTCCTGGCGATCTTCTTCTTCATTGCCGGCCTCGAACTCAAACGTGAGTTCGTCGCCGGCGATCTGCGCACCTTCAGCCGCGCGGTCGTCCCGGTCGCCGCGGCCGTCGGCGGCGTCATCGTGCCGGCTGTGATCTTCACCGCAATCGCGTTCAGCTCGGGGCCGGAAATGTTACGAGGCTGGGCCATCCCCACCGCCACCGACATCGCCTTCGCCGTGGCCGTGCTCGCCGTGATCGGCTCCAAACTGCCCAGCGCCCTGCGCATCTTCCTGCTGACCCTGGCCGTGGTCGACGACCTGCTCGCCATCGCCATCATCGCCTTCTTCTATTCCGGCGACCTCCAGCCTGTTCTGTTGCTGCTCGCCATCGTGCCGCTGGGCCTCTTCGCCTTTCTGGCGCGTAAGTACTCCTACCTGTTCGGCACCACCACGTGGGCCGCGGGCGCCGTTCTGCTGCCGCTCGGCATCGCCACCTGGGTTCTCGTGCACGGCTCCGGCATCCACGCCACGGTGGCCGGAGTGCTGCTCGGCTTCGCCGTGCCCGTGCTGCGCAGCCGACGTGGCGGCGGACCCGACGCCGGCCCGGGCCTGGCGCAGAACCTCGAGCACCGCATGCGCCCGCTCTCGGCCGGTTTCGCCGTGCCGGTGTTCGCGTTCTTCTCCGCCGGGGTCACGATCGGCGGCGTGTCGGGCCTGACCACAGCCCTCACCGACCCGGTCGCGATCGGAATCGTCGTCGCCCTGGTGGTGGGCAAGCCAGCAGGCATCATGCTCGCCACCTGGCTGGTCACCAAGACCACCCGGGGCGCCCTCGACCCGGACCTGGCCTGGGTGGATGTGATCGGCGTCGCCATGCTCGCCGGTGTCGGCTTCACGGTGTCGCTGCTGATCAGCGAGCTGGCTTTCGGGCAGGGTAGCCCGCACGACGACCACGCCAAGGTAGCTATCCTGACCGGGTCGCTGCTGGCGGCACTACTGGCGACGGTGGTGCTGCGCAGCCGCAACCGGCACTACGGGCGCATCGCCGACAAGGAGGCGCTCGACGCCGACAACGACGGCGTCCCCGACGTGTTCGAGACCGATCCGGCTCGCGACGAGCGGTTCGGCGGGCACTGACAGGGCCGGAGCGCAGCCAGCCGCCCGACTCCCTCAGTTGGAGTAAATGCTGGCCGTCACAGGCGGAACGGCGTGCCCGGCGCCGCACCAATTCGACGGAGATTCTTCGGTCAACACCCGTTTTCGAGCCCCAACCCCTGCGCACTGTTCAGGGCACAATCGCCGTCGAATTCGTTCGGGACGGATGTGCCGCAGATCCTCGGACTCGAAGGACGCGGCGGTGAGAGCGCACATTCATCCACCGCGTCGAAGCGCAATCAGCAGCCCGACATCCTCAGCCGGGGTGGCTGGGCGACCGGGCGGCTGGGCACCTTCGCTGCTAGCGTTTGAGGGCGCGGACGACGCGGGAGATCGCCTTGCCGGCCACCCAGAGGAACGGAATGCCGACCGCGAGCAACGAGATGACGTTGGGCTCGAAGCGCACCGTCGTGCCCGATTTGACGTAGGCGCCGATCGGCAGGGATGCCCCGCCGCCCCCGCCGCCGGACCCGCTGCCGGTGGCGGCGGAGTCACCCTCGCCACCGCCGAAGCCGTAGTACACGAGAGCAACGGGAATCAGGGTGACGCCGTCCACCTGGACCGGATCACCGTAGGCCGACCTGACGCCGGCGGTACGAGAGATATCTGCGAGCTTCTCTGGAAGGCTAGTCATGGATTCAGGCTACTCCCTGTCTGGTTTGCGGTTGCCTGATCAGTGGGGGCCTGGTCAGTGGGGGCCTGGTCAGGGTGTGTCCGGATACAGTAGCGACGCCGGGCGCACCGTGCCGCGCCCGAACCGTGCGGTGACCGAGTCCACGGCCCGTTCGGCTCCCCGCCAGTCGTCGTCGGGGTCCCAGAGGCCGGCGCCAGTGCCGTCGCCATCGCTGAGCTGCTCAACGCGCACGCCGATGAGGCGCACCCGGATGCCGGAGACCGCCAGAGCCTCGAAGCTGGCAGCCACCTCCTCGTAGATCCGGCGTCCGACGCTGGTCGGTTCCGACAGGGTGCGGGAACGGGTGACGGTGCTGAAGTCTGTGTAGCGCACCTTGAGCACCACGCAGCGGCCCACGAGGCCCGCGCGGCGCAGCCGGGCAGCCACCGCAACGGACTGCCGCAGCAGTTCGCTCCGGAGTCGGGCGACATCCGTCACGTCGTATTCGAAGGTGACCTCGTGGCCGACGCTTTTCTCCGCGTGCTCCACCGTGACCACCCGAGGGTCCCTCCCCCAGGCCAGCTCGTGCAGCTTGCGGCCCGACGCGTCGCCCACGCACTTCTGCAGCACCGCGAGCGGGGTGCGGGCGAGGTCACCGATCTCACGCAGGCCCTGCCCGAGCAGCGCCTGTTCGGTCGTGGCGCCGACCCCCCACAAGGTGCCGACGGGCAACGGATGCAGGAATGCGAGGGTCTCTTCGGCGGGAATCACGAGCAGGCCGTCGGGTTTCGCCCGGCCCGACGCCATCTTGGCGACGAACTTCGTGCTCGCCGCACCGACCGAGCAGGTGAGCCCGGTTTCGGCCTTGACCCGGGCCCGGATTTTCGCGCCGATCTCGGCCGGGGTGCCGTGCAGGCGACGGGCACCCGCCACGTCGAGGAAGGCCTCGTCGATGCCCAGCTGCTCGACCAGCGGCGTGAACTCTTCAAAGATGCGCATCACCCGGTCGGAGTATTCCCTGTACCGGCCCATGTGCGGTTCGAGCACCACAGCCTCCGGGCAGCGCCGAAGGGCGAGCGCCATAGGCATGGCCGAATTTACGCCGTAGCGCCGGGCCACGTAGTTCGCCGCCGTGACCACCGAGCGCCCGGACCGGTGCCCCACGATCACCGGGCGGTGCACCAGTTCGGGGTGATCGAGCAGTTCGACTGACGCGAAGAACGCGTCCAGGTCGATGTGGAGCAGGGTCGCGGCGCTGTCGTCTACCGCGTCGGTCGAGACCGTGCGATCGCTGCCGTCCTGCCTGCTCATGCGTCCTGCCTGCTCATGGTCCTTCAACTCCTGGAGAGACCCTAACCCGGACCGGCGACAGGCCGCGACCGATTCCGCGACGGGAGAACGTGAACAGCGCCCGGGCGGAATGCACGGTGATGGAATGCAGGGCGACGGAATGCAGGGCGACGGATGCCGGTTGTAGCGTTGCAGGGGCATCCGTTCCACCGTTCCACCCGTTCTACCAAGGGAGTCCCATGACATATGACTGGCTTGCGCTGCAGAAACGGGCCGCCGAGGAGTTCGGGGCCCGCGTCGACCTGATCACCGACTGGGCCGCCGCCACACCGGACACCGAGTGGACCGTGACCGAGTTGGTGCGCCACGTGGTGTTGGAACAGCAGTGGGTCCCCGCGCTGCTGCGCGGCCTCACGGTGCTCGACGCCCGGCGCTCACTCACCCCGCTGGGCCCGGACCTCGCGAAGGAATGGGCCATCTATTCGGCGCTGGCGGCCGCAGCCTGGGCAACGACCCCGGCCGACGCACCGGTGACCCTGTCGTATGACACGGTGACGGCATCCGACTACCTGCGCGAGCAGGTCTCCGATGTCACGATCCATTCCTGGGACCTGGCGCGGGCAACGGCCGCCGACGAGTCCCTCGACCCGGCCTTGATCGAGGCGGTCTGGACGGTGTTCGAGCCCCAGCGGGACACCCTCGAGGCCAGCGGACTCTTCGCCACCCCGGTACCATCCGACGAGAACGCGCCGCTGCAGACAAGGCTGCTCGCCCTGACCGGCCGGGATCCGCGCAGGCCGTAGCCCGCGGGCCGCACCTGCCAGGCCTGGGGCTACCGGTTCACCTTTTCCGCGCAGGCGATGCGTTGGGACGACGACTCCTTGCTCGGACAGGTCTGGGGTGCGACTATTCAACGCTCCGCCGAGTCATTATGGACCCATCGGGCATTTCTCTCGGTTTCGGTCTGGTCTCGGTGGTCGAGCCTGTCGAAACCCGGTAGTCGAGCCGCCTCGGTGGTCGAGCTTGTCGAGACCCGGTGCGCCGACGTCCGGAGGTTCGCCGGGCATCCGTCGCGGTCGAATTCGCTAACTGCGGAGATTCTCCCGACACGCCGCTTCGGCAGGCGCCGCACCAGGCGTTTACCGAAAAATTGCCGCGTCTACGTGACGACGGATGCGTGCCGCCGGCCCAGGAGCGGATGCCCGCAGCGGGCCCAGGGCGCGTTGCTCTGCTCCTCCACAATGCGGGTGTGATCAAGTTATCCACAGGGCGCTGGCGAGTGCCGATCTGGGGCCTCGAATGTCAGTGGTCACCCGTAACGTGTGTCTCATGAAGCCCTCCTATTGTGAGCAGCTAGAGAGCCTGGGTCGTCACTTCGATGCGATCCGG
>NZ_SOGD01000024.1:0-46989 GCF_004402345.1 Cryobacterium sp. TMT2-15-1
CACCGCCCCAAACCACCCACCCTGCCCCGACGCGTCTGCATCAACGACCCGCACCAAAAAACCATCCTCAACCTGTCTCACACAGGTTGACAAATACCGTTTAGGGCAGATTTCGGCAGAATCTCCGTCGAATTCGTTCGGGACGGATGGCTGGTCGACCTCGTGTCGCCGGAGGTCGCCGACAGAGTGGAAGCCGACCAACGTGGAGCAGCTCTGGATCCACGGCGGCATCCTCACTCGGTGTCGAAGCTGGCCGTGGCCTGCCGCTGGCTCTCGGTGTGCCAGTTTCTCAGGTGATGCCGGCCCGCCGGCGCGACTCCGCGTGCTCGCCCATGCGCGCGCTCGACTCCCTGGTGAACTGCTTCCAGGCGTCGAGCTTGCCGGGCAGGATCGGCACGAACAGACTGATGCTGTCCATGACTCATCCTCCCTTAGATCTTTTTTCCAGCGCATGTTTCAGTCCCGAGTTTCGAGTCCCGAGTCCCGAGTCCCGACGGGCTCAATCACCGACCAGCAGAATCTTGCCCACGTGAACGGATGCCTCCAGCCGCCGGTGTGCCTCGGCGGCCTTCTCAAACGGAAAAATGCTGTCGATCACCGGGCGGAAGCGGCCGGATTCGAGCCAGGGCCAGACATCCGCCCTGAGGGCCTGCATGATGGCCGCCTTCTCCTCGAACGGGCGGGAGCGAAGGGTGGTACCCCAGTACCGGCCGCGCTTCTGCATCAGATGGAACGGATTGAAGTCGGCGTTCTCGCCGCTCTGGTTGGCGATCACCATGATGCGGCCGTCGACCGCCAGTGCCGCCACGTTGCGGGCCGCGTAGGAGCCGCCGATGATGTCGAGGATCACGTCGGCGCCGCGCCCCTCTGTGGCGGTCTGGATTTCGGTGGGGAAATCCTGCTCGCGGTAGTTGATCAAGATTTCCGCGCCCAGGCTGCGGCACACCGCCAGCTTCTCGGCTGAGCCGGCCGTCACGGCCACCCGCGCGCCAGCGAGCACGCCCAGCTGGATCGCGGTGGTGCCGATGCCGCTGGTGCCGCCGTGCACGAGCAGCGTCTCCCCGGCGGCCAGCCCCGCGCTCAGGAACACGTTCGACCACACGGTGGCCAGCGCCTCCGGCAGGCCCGCCGCCTCGACGAGGTCCATGGAGTCGGGCACGGTCAGGGCCAGGTCCTCGTGCACCACGGCCTCGGTGGCGTAGCCGCCGCCGGCCAGCAGGGCACACACCCGGTCGCCGACCGCGAACCGCTTTGCCCCGGCGCCGACTTCACTGACGACTCCGGACACCTCCAGGCCGGGCCACTGCGGCGCCCCGGCCGGCGACGGGTAGCTGCCCAGCCGCTGCGCGACATCCGCCCGGTTCACGCCGGCCGCGGCGACCCGAATCCGGATGTCGCAGGGCCCGATGGGCAGGTCGTCCACGGTGGTGAGGGTGAGGGCATCGGGGCCGCCGGGGGTGTCTACGATGATCGCGCGCATCGGGTCAGCCTACGCGCGTGCACTTTGCGACGGATCCACCACTGCGCGGTGGTTCGGTCTGTGGAACCCGGCCACCGAATCTACGATGGTAGACAGGGGCGTGGCCGTAGCATGCCGTGGTTCGTACGCACGTGATCCGCAATGACGCGGAGATTTTCTGATGGAGGCTTATTTCAATGACGTCTGAGTCCACCCGCACCGGGAAATCACCGGCAGACAGCACACTGGACGCTTTCCTGGGCGACTACTACGAGCACCTGGCCGGGGAAGACCGGCAGAACTCCGATGGGGGAACCCTCCGCGAGCGGGCCGTCCAGCATCGTCAGGTCGCCCAGAGCCGCACCCCCGGCACCCCGAACATCGAGATCCGGAACGAAGCCGGCCGCAGCATCGTCTACATCGTCACCGACGACATGCCATTCCTGGTCGACTCGGTCACCGCCGAGCTGGTGCGCCAACACTCGGCCATCCACCTCGAGGTGCACCCGCTCCTCGTCGTGACCCGCGACCGGAACACCAACGAGCTCCTCGGCGTCACCCGCGTGCACGGCGGCGACGGCGCCCGGCCCGGTGACGTCGACGAGACCGTCACCCAGGTCGAGTCGTGGATCGCGATCGAGATCGAAACCGCCAACGACGAGGCGCGGGCTGCTCTGGTCGCCGGGCTGGCCACGGTCCTCGGCGACGTTCGCGCCGCCAACGAGGACTGGCAGGCCATGCGAACGAAGGCCGTGGAGATCGCCGACGCGCTCGGTGATGTCGCCCACGCCGAGGGCATCCAGGAGATCAAGCAGGCGCAGGAACTACTGCGCTGGCTCGACCGCGACAACTTCACCTTCCTCGGCTACCGGGAGTACGACCTGGAGACCGTCGACGGAGAGGACGTGCTGAGCATCCGTGACCGCAGCGGCCTGGGGCTGCTGCGCTCCACCGAAGACGGCCACCAGATTCAGCACCTGACGGATGCCGGCCGGCTCAAAGCGCGCGAGCGCAGCGCCCTGGTGATCACCAAGGCGAACTCGCGTTCCAGCGTCCACCGCCCGGCCTACTTCGATTACATCGGGATCAAGACTTTCGATGCGGACGGCAACGTGCGGGGGGAGCAACGCTTCATCGGCCTGTTCGCCGCCACGGCGTATACGAGCTCGGTGCGGGACGTGCCGATCCTGCGCGAAAAGGTCGACGCCGTGATGGACCAGGCCGGGTTCCCACCAGGGTCGCACAGCGGCAAGGAACTCCTCGGCATCCTGGAAACCTACCCCCGCGATGAGCTGTTCCAGATCGACGTGCCCACCCTGTTCACCACCACGCTGGCCATCCAACGTCTGCAGGAGCGGCGGCGCACCCGGCTTTTCCTCCGCCCGGATGTCTACGGTCGGTTCATGACCGCGCTGGTCTACTTCCCCCGCGACCGGTACACCACCGCCGTGCGGCTGCGGATCGAGAAGGAGCTGCGGGACACCTTCCACGCCGAGTCCGTCGACTTCGAGGCCCGAATGACCGAGTCCGCGCTGGCCCGGCTGTTCTTCCGCATCCGGTTGCAGAAGAACGACACGGTCGGTGTCGTCGACGCCGTCGCACTGGAGCACCGGCTGGTGATGGCGGTGCGGTCTTGGCCCGAGGGGATCGGCGAGAAACTGCGCGCGAGTCACCCGCTGGACGAGGCGGAGCGCCTCTCCGAACTCTGGTCGGAGGCGTTCCCCGCCAGCTACCGGGTGGATTACGAGCTCGAGGAGGCCGTGCAGGACATCGGGCGATTCGAGGCCGGCGCCGCGGCGGCCGCCGCGGCGGAGGCCGCCGGGACCGGGCCGATCCGGCCGGCGCTGAACGTGTATCTTCCGACCGGCACGGGCGCCGGTGACACGGTCATCGACGCCGACGACGGAAGCACCGCGGGACGCGGCGTCACGGTGGAGGACGCCCGGATCAAGCTCTACATGATGGAGCCCAAGAGCCTCAGCCAGATCCTGCCGTTCCTGCAGAACCTCGGCATCGAGGTGCTCGACGAGGTGCCCTTCGAGATCGAGACCGCCGACGGCCGCGCGTTCTACCTCTATGACCTGGGCTTGAGCTACCCCGAGGGCGTGGACCCGGTTGCGACCGGCGCACTCCTCGCCGACTCCTTCGGCGCCGCCGTCAGCGGGGCCATCGAGTCGGACGGCCTCGACCGACTCGTGCTGCGGGAGGGCATGCCCTGGCACCGGGTCGTCATCCTGCGCAGCTACGCCAAGTACCTGCGCCAGGCCGGAAACACCAACTCCTACGGCTTCATCGCCGATACCCTGCTGGCCAATCCGGCCGTCACCCGAGGGCTGGTGGCGCTCTTCGAGGCGCGGTTCGATCCGGACCTGGCCGAGCCGGAGCGCATCCGTCGCAGCCAGCAGGTCAAGGATGAGCTGACGGCGGCCATGGAAGCGGTCACCACGCTCGACGCCGACCGGGTGCTGCGCACCCTGATCAACCTGATCGAGTCCTCGCTGCGCACGAACTTCTTCCAGGACAAGCCCTACCTGAGCATCAAACTCGACCCGACCTCGATCGAGCTGTTGCCGTTTCCGCGACCGAAGTACGAGATCTGGGTGTACTCCCCGCAGGTGGAGGGTGTCCACCTCCGCTTCGGCAAGGTGGCCCGCGGCGGGCTGCGCTGGTCGGACCGGCGGGAGGACTTCCGCACGGAGGTGCTCGGCCTGGTCAAAGCGCAGACGGTCAAGAACGCGGTGATCGTGCCGACCGGCGCCAAGGGCGGTTTCTTCGCCAAGCAGCTGCCCGATCCGGCGCTGGACCGCGCGGCCTGGATGGCTGAGGGCATCGAGAGCTACAAGACCTTCATCCGGGGGCTGCTCGACCTCACCGACAACTTGGTGACCACGGCGGACGGGGAGCAGCTCGTGCCCCCCGCCCGGGTGGTGCGCCACGACGACGACGATTCCTACCTGGTCGTCGCGGCCGACAAGGGCACGGCCACCTTCTCCGACATCGCCAACGGCCTCGCCGCCGAATACGGTTTCTGGATGGGCGACGCCTTCGCCTCCGGCGGCTCGGTCGGCTACGACCACAAGGCCATGGGCATCACCGCCCGCGGTGCATGGGAGTCGGTCAAGCGCCACTTCAGCGAACTGGGCGTCGACACGCAGGCCGAGGACTTCACGGTCGTCGGCGTGGGCGACATGTCCGGCGACGTCTTCGGCAACGGCATGCTGCTCTCGGAGCACATCCGTCTGCTGGCGGCCTTCGACCACCGACACATTTTTTTGGACCCGACTCCGGATGCCGCGCGCTCCTTCCAGGAACGAGCGCGCCTCTTCGCCCTGCCGCGGTCGTCGTGGGCGGACTACGACACCAGCCTGATCAGTGCCGGCGGCGGGGTCTTCCCGCGCCAGGCCAAGGTGGTGCCGATCTCCGCCGAGGTGCGCGCCGCACTCGGGCTGCCGGACGGGACGGTGCGGCTGAGCCCGCCGGAACTGCTCCGCGCCATCCTGACCGCCCCGGCCGACCTGCTCTACAACGGTGGCATCGGCACCTATGTGAAGGCCAGCGGCGAGACGGCCGCGCAGGTCGGCGACAAAGCGAACGACGCCATCCGGGTCGACGGCCGGGAGCTGCGGGTCAAGGTCGTCGGCGAGGGCGGCAACCTCGGGATGACCCAGCTCGGGCGCATCGAGGCGGCCCTCACCGGCGTGATCCTGAACACCGACGCGATCGACAACTCCGCCGGGGTGGACTGCTCCGACCACGAGGTCAACATCAAGATCTTCGTCGACCGGATGGTGGCCGCCGGCAAGCTGGCCGAGTCGGAGCGGTCGGAGTTCCTCGCCTCCATGTCCGACGAGGTGGCGCGGCTGGTGCTGGAAGACAACGTCGACCAGAACATTCTGCTGCTCAACGACCGGGCGAAGGTGACCACCTGGAGCCCCAGCTACGAACGGCTGATGGACTGGCAGGAGGCCTCGGGCGACCTCAAGCGCGAGCTGGAGGCGCTGCCCACCACGGCGACGCTGCGGGAGCGCCTCGAAACGGGCCAGGGCCTGACCTCACCCGAGCTGTCCGTGCTGGCCGCCTACGCCAAGATCGATCTGGCGACCACGCTGCGGGACAGCGACCTGCCCGACGACCCCTGGTTCGGCCGAACCCTGCGCCGGTACTTTCCGGTGCAGCTGTCCGAGCGCTTCGACGCCGAGCTCGACACGCATCCGCTGCGCCGCGAGATCATCGCCACCGTCGTCGCGAACGACATGATCAACCTCGGCGGCGTGACCTTCGCCTTCCGGGCCATGGAGGAGACCTCGGCGAACCAGGCCACGGTCGCGAAGGCGTTCGTCGCGCTGCGGGAGATCTTCGAAATCGACGTGCTCGTCGCCGAGGTCAACGCCCTGCCGTCGTCGTTCCCGACCAAGCACTGGACGTCGATCCACCTGGACATCCGTCGCCTGCTCGACCGGGCCGTGCGCTGGCAGGTCAACCAGGGGGCGTCGCGACCGGTGGGCGAGGTGGTGGCCCAGTACAAACCGCAGATGGACCTGATGCGGGCCCACCTGGAGGATTACCTCAAGGGCGGCGACCTCAAACGCGTGCAGTCCCTGCTGGAGACCGCCCAGGAGTGGGGCGTTCCGGAGAACCTCGGTCGCCGGTGGGCAGAACTCTTCGAGGCCTTCGCCCTGCTGGACGTGGCGCAGATCTCCGCCCAGGTCGATGAGCCTCTGGCCGACGTCGCCGGCGTCTACTACACGGTCTACGATCGATTCCGGGTGGACAACCTGCTGGAGCGCATCACCGTGCTGCCGCGCAAGGACCGCTGGCAGGCCCTGGCCCGCGCCGCCCTCCGCGACGACCTGTACTCGACGGTCGCCGATATGACGCGGGCGGTGCTGAAGGAAACGCATGCCGGCCACGCCGACGCCCGACTGCTTGCCTGGGAGGCGCTCAACGCTGAACAGCTGGGACGGGCTCGCAGCGTGTTCGAGGAGGTCAACGCCCTCGGTCAGGACGACATGGCGTCCCTGTCCGTTGTTGTGCGGCTACTGCGCTCGATCGTGCGCCGCTGACCTGCCGGCTGCGGGCATCCGTCGCAACGCGCTGCGCGCTGCTCGCTCGCTGCCACCCACTACTACTGCCCGCTGCCACCGCCCGTTTGGGGCTAACTCAGGAGAATGGTGAGCCTGATGAGTGTGGGCCGGCATCGGCCGCGGAATCACGAGGCGGGTGCCGGCCGGGCGCGGGGATCTCCTGAGTTAGCCACAATCCGTGCTGCCAAAAACGGATTCTGACCGCATCGGCGGCGCCGCTCGCCGGATGTCCCGGGCGGTCTTTCCGGGTCACGACCTAGTGGCCGCGGGCGATCCATTCATCCAGATGCCCGGCCTCGGCGCCGATTGTCGTCGACTCGCCATGGCCGGTGAGCACGACGGTGCTCGCCGGGAGCATCAGCAGCTTGCCCTTGATCGAGGCGAGGATCGTGGGGAAATCGCTGAACGACCGGCCGGTCGCGCCGGGTCCGCCGTGGAACAGCGTGTCGCCGCTGAAGACAGTGCCGAGCGCGGGCGCATAGAAGCAGACGGCGCCGGGGGAGTGCCCGGGCGTGTGCAGCACCTCGAGTTCAATACCGGCCACCCGGATGCGCTGGCCGTTCTCGAGCGGACGGCTCGGCGGGGCATCCGGGTAGACCCGGTCCCACAGCATCATGTCGTCGGGGTGGAGGTAGGTCGGCGCGGTGTGCGCGGCCTGCACCCCGGCGACGGCACCGATGTGGTCGTCGTGCGCGTGCGTGCAGAGGATGCCCACCAGCTTGCGGTCGCCGACCGCGGCGAGGATGGCGTCGACGTCGTGGGCCGCGTCGACCACGACGCACTCGTCGTCGTCGCCGATGATCCAGACGTTGTTGTCCACGTCCCAGGTGCCGCCGTCGAGGCTGAAGCTGCCTGAGGTGATGAGGTGTTCGATCCGCGCCGTCATCAGAGCACGACCACGGAGCGCAGCACGTCGCCGCGGGCCATCTTCGCGAAGGCCTCCTCGATGTGTCCGATTCCGATTCGTTCACTGACGAACTCGTCCAGCGGCAAGCGGCCCTGCAGGTAGAGGTCGGTCAGCATCGGGAAGTCGCGCTCCGGCAGACAGTCGCCGTACCAGGACGACTTCAGAGCACCGCCCCGGCCGAACACGTCGAGCAGCGGGATCTCCAGCATCATCTCGGGGGTCGGCACGCCCACCAGCACGACGGTGCCGGCCAGGTCGCGGGCGTAGAACGCCTGCCGCCAGGTCTCGGGACGCCCGACGGCGTCGATCACGACATCCGCACCGAAACCGCCGGTCAGTGCCTGCACGGCCGCGACCACGCCGTCCTCGTCGAGGCCGGCTGAGTCGATGGTGTGGGTGGCGCCCAGCGTCTGGGCGGTCACGAGCTTCTTCGCGTCGCGGTCGATCGCGATGACGACGGATGCCCCGGCGAGCCGGGCCCCGACGACCGCCGCGTTGCCCACGCCGCCGCATCCGATCACGGCGACCGAGTCGCCCCAGGTCACGTTGCCCGTGTTCATGGCGGCCCCGATGCCGGCCATGATGCCGCAGCCGAGCAGTCCGACGACCGCAGGGTCGGCGGCAGGGTCGACCCTGGTGCACTGCTTCTCGTGCACGAGGGTCTTCTCGGCGAATGCGCCGATGCCGAGAGCGGGGCTGAGCTCGGTGCCGTCGGTGAGGGTCATCCTCTGGGTGGCGTTGAAGGTGTTGAAGCAGTACCAGGGCTCGGCGCGCTTGCAGGCGCGGCAGTCGCCGCAGACGGCGCGCCAGTTCAGCACGACGAAGTCGCCTACGGCGACGTGGGTTACGCCCTCGCCGACGACGCTGACCCGGCCGGCGGCCTCGTGGCCGAGCAGGAATGGGAACTCGTCGTTGATTCCGCCCTCACGGTAGTGCACGTCGGTGTGGCAGACGCCGCAGGTCTCGATTTCGACGACGACCTCACCGGGAGCGGGGTCGGGGATGACGATGTCGACAAGCTCCACCGGCGCGCCCTTCGATCGAGCGATGACGCCTTTAACGGTGATCGACATGGGACTCCTCTGGGTTGGTGCCCGGACAGGCGGTGGTGGAACCCAACTACACTACCTAAACTCCCTGCCCCGCCCTGTCTCACCAACTCGACGGAGAGTGTGCCAGAGAGAGCCCGTTTCGGTCCGAAACAGGCTCGTAGAGACAAAATCACAGTCAAATTCGTTAGGGGTTCACGGTGCGGATGTCGCGCGCGGAGCCACGCAACCGGCCGAGGCGAGACCGGTTATGCGAACTCCTGGCAGTGATCGCACCACCAGTCGCCGCCGACCGGCGCCATCGGGTCATAGCAGGAAGCGCAGGTCGGTGTGGGGAGCACTTTGTCGTCGTTCATTCGGAGTTCAGTTTCGATTCTGCAAACGAGTTCCCCAGCCCAGAGAAGGGCATTCGCAAGCTTCCAGTGTAGGCAGACCGCGACCCGGATGTCTAGGAAAATTGACAATTTTGACTACGAACTTTCAAGTATCGCAACGGATGCGCTCGGTGCGGCAGCACTCGCTCCGGCACCGGATCGGTGCTGTGACACCCCCGCTCGGGACACCTGACGTCGGCCGGGTTCTGGACCCCGGGCTGCGTTCCGGCCGGCACGCACCACCATCGGCCGGCTGTCGACGGTGCCGACGGTGCCGACGGTGCCGACGAGCGCCGCGACAGCCGTGAGCTTCGTGGTCCTGCTGTCCAAGTCGGTGTCGTTTCTCACCGGGCGGGGGCTCAGTCTGGTCTTCACCTGCCTCCGTTGACACCCCCGGGGGCCCGGTCTACCGTGACTGGTGTTCGAGCGCGGTCTCCGCCAACCGAGCGGTTGTGACGAGTCTTGCGACTGCTCCTGAGCACGGGAGTTCTCTGATGGGCGCAGTGGGTTTGCTGTACGTGGGGGCCGTTCTCTTCATCAACGGCCTGATGCTGGTGGGGGTGATTCCAGGCAAGTCGGCCGGAATCCTCAACTTCTTCGTCGGCGGGATGCAGGTGATCTTCCCGACGCTGATCATCCTGGGAGCCGACGGCGACCTGTCCACCATCTTCGGGGCGTCCGGGCTCTACCTCTTCGGCTTCACGTACCTCTTATGTAGCGATTCTGCAGTTCACGGGCATCAGTGGGGAGGGCCTCGGCTGGTTCTCGCTGTTCGTGGTTTTCTGCGCCACGGTCATCGGCATTCTTCAGTTCACCCTGCTGGAGGACCCCGTTTTCGGTGTCATCTGGCTCATCTGGGCGGTGCTCTGGTTCCTTTTCTTCCTCGTGCTGGGCCTCGGCAGGGGGTCTCTGACCCGCACGACCGGCTGGTTCACCATCTTCATCAGCCACATGACCGGAACGATCCCCGCGTTCCTGCTGCTGCTCGGTGAATACGACACCAACACGGGCTATGCGCTGATCGTGGCGCTCGCCGCCGCGCTGTCACTGGGGGTGGCGTGGGTGCTGGGGCACGGCCCCGTCCCCTCGCGGCAATCGACCGAACCCGCGGCGTCGACCCGGCCCGCGGCGTCGACCCGGCCCGCCTGAGAAGGGAACGCAACCTCCATGCCCATCTACGAGTTCCTGTGCGCCGACTGCTTGAGCTTTGAGCTGATTCTTCCGATGGGCACGGCGCCGGATGTCGTGGCCTGCCCGACCTGTCGGGGCGACGCCCGGCGCCGGATCACCGCCCCGCATATCTCCCGGACGGCTTCGTCGGCGTTCGCGCTGATCGACGCGGCCAATCGCAGCGCACACGAACCGGCCGTCGTCGATTCGAAGAAGCCCGGGGTGCGCACGGGCCAGACCCCGCGCTACACGTCCAATCCGCTTCATCAGAAACTGCCGCGGCCCTAAGCAGTCCGGTCCGGCTCGACCAGTACAGGAGACGACATGCCCAAGAAAATATTTCCCCTGGATTCCAGCAAGAAATTCGAGGACCAGGAGCTCGTCGGCCACAACCGATGGCACCCGGAGATTCCTCCCGTGGCCACAGTCAAGCCGGGAGAATCGTTCCGGGTCGACTGCCGGGAGTGGTTCGACGGTGCGATCGTCAATGACGACTCGGCCGACGACATCCTGAATGCACCGCTGATGACGGTGCACAAGCTCAGTGGACCTTTCGCTGTCGCGGGTGCTCAGCCGGGAGACCTGCTCATCGTTGACATCCTCGATGTCGGCCCGATCCCGCAGGAGGATGCCGGACCCCTCGCCGGGCAGGGCTGGGGCTATACCGGCATCTTCGCCAAGAACAATGGCGGCGGTTTCCTGGTCGACCAGTTTCCGGATGCCTACAAGGCCATCTGGGACTTCACCGGCCAGACCGCGACCTCCCGCCACGTACCCGACGTCTCCTTCACCGGCCTGATCCACCCGGGTCTGATGGGCACTGCGCCGTCGGCCGAGCTGCTCGCGAAGTGGAACAAACGCGAGGGTGACCTGATCAAGACGAACCCCAACCGGGTTCCGCCACTGGCGCTGCCGCCCGAGCCTCAGTTCGCGGTGCTCGGCAGCCTCGCCGCATCCGAGTTCGACCGGGTGGCCGGCGAAGCGGCTCGCACCGCCCCGCCACGTGAGAACGGCGGCAACCAGGACATCAAGAACATGTCCAAGGGCACCCGCATCTTCTACCCGGTGTTCGTCGACGGAGCCAACCTGTCTCTCGGCGACCTGCACTTCTCCCAGGGTGACGGTGAGATCACGTTCTGCGGCGCCATCGAGATGGGCGGGTTCATCGACCTGCGGGTGGACCTCATCAAGGGCGGGATGGACACCTACGGCGTGAGTGAGAACGCGATCTTCATGCCCGGTAACGTCGACCCTCGGTACAGCGAGTGGCTGGCGTTCTCGGGGACCTCGGTGACCCTCGACGGAGAGCAGCGCTACCTGGATTCGCACCTGTCCTACCAGCGGGCCTGCCTGCACGCGATCGACTATTTGGTGAAGTTCGGCTACAGCCCGGAGCAGGCGTACATCATCCTCGGCGCCGCACCGATCGAGGGCCGGCTGTCGGGGGTGGTGGACATCCCGAACTCCTGCTCCACCGTCTACATCCCCACGGCGATCTTCGACTTCGACGTGCGGCCCTCCGCCGCCGGGCCGCACCAGATCGATCCAGGCATCGGCGCACCAAGGTCGAACAACAAGTGAGGGTGAGCTAGCGGCACGACACTACCCATACACGGGGCGCCCGGTCCAGCGGATCGGGCGCCCCGCTTTCGTTCTGGTCAGGGTGTGTATCTGGTCAGCGCGAGGGTTCCAGTCGCACCAGCACCGCCTTGGAGACGGGGGTGTTGCTGCCCTCCGCGGTGGAATCCAGGGGCACCAGCACGTTGGCCTCGGGGAAGTAGGCGGCGGCGCAGCCGCGGGCGCTCGGGTAGGCGACGAGCCGGAGCCGCCGCAGCACACGGTCGACGTTGTCGCTGAACTCGCTGTGCACATCGACGAGCATGCCGCTGATCAGACCCAGCTCCGCGACATCCTCCGGGTTGACGAAGATGACCTGGCGGCCGTTCTTGATGCCCCGGTAGCGGTCGTTGGGGCTGTAGATCGTGGTGTTGAACTGGTCGTGCGAGCGCAGCGTCTGCAGGAGCAGACGCCCCGGCGGCCGTTCGAGGGGCTCGAGTTCGTTGACCGTAAGCAGGGCCTTGCCGCTGGGGGTCGGGAACGTGCGCAGGTCGCGCGGAGCATGGGGGAGGGAGAAACCTTCCTGCTGGCGGATGCGCTGGTTGAAGTCGGCGAAGCCGGGAATGACGTGCGAGATGTGGTCACGGATGATGTCGTAGTCGCTCTCGAAACCGGCCCAGTCGATCGAGGCGGTGCCGTCCAGGGCGGCCCGGGCGAGGCGCGACACGATGGCCACCTCGGAAAGCAGCTGATCCGACACCGGTGGGAGCAGGCCGGTGGACGAGTGCACCGCGGAGACCGTGTCCTCAACCGACACGAACTGCGGGCCGGTGGCCTGCAGGTCGATTTCGGTGCGGCCCAGGGTCGGCAGGATCAGCGCCTGCTCGCCGACCACCGCGTGGGACCGGTTCAGTTTGGTGGAGATCTGCACGCTCAGCGCCGTCTTCTGCATTGCGGCCTCGGCGACGACGGTGTCGGAGATCGCGCCGACCAGGTTGCCGCCCAGGGCGATCCAGACCTTGACCAGGCCGCCCTGCATGGCGCGAATGGAGTTCACGCTGTCTAGGCCGTCCACGCGGGGCGGGTCGAACCCGAATTCTCGTTCCAGGGCATCCAGGAACACCGGTGGCATCTTCTCCCAGATGCCCATGGTGCGGTCGCCCTGCACATTGCTGTGCCCACGGATCGGGGACGCGCCCGCGCCGGGCTTGCCTATGTTGCCGCGCAACAGGAGCAGATTGATGATCTCCCGGATGGTCGGCACGGCCTTCTTGTGCTGGGTGATGCCCATCGCCCAAGTGATGATGACCCTTTCCGCCCGCAGATACCGGTCGGCCAGTTCGTCGATCTCGGCCGCGCGCAACCCCGTGGCCGCCAGGACCGCATCGTCATCCTGGTGGGCGAGGTGCTCGCGCAACTCCTCCAGACCGACACAGCTCTCACGCAGGAACTCATGGTCGAGCACGGTTCCGGGCCGGGCGGCCTCGGCGTCGAGCACCCGGCGGGAGAGGGCCTGCATGAGGGCCATGTCGCCGCCGAGCCGGATCTGCAGGTACTGGTCGGCCATCACGGTTCCGGCCCCGACGACGCCCCGCACCCGCTGCGGGTTCTTATAGCGCATCAGCCCGGCCTCCACGAGCGGGTTGATGGCGACGATGGCGGCGCCCGCCTCCTTCGCCTCTTCCAGCGCCGTGAGCATCCGCGGATGGTTGCTACCCGGGTTCTGTCCCATGATGATGATCAGGTCCGCACGGGCGAAGTCGGCGTAGGTGACGGTGCTCTTGCCGATCCCGACGGTCTCCGCCATCGCGTGGCTGGTCGACTCGTGGCACATGTTCGAGCAGTCCGGCAGGTTGTTCGTGCCGAACGCGCGCACGAACAGTTGATAGAGAAAGGCAGCCTCGTTCGACGTGCGGCCGCTCGTATAGAAGGCCGCCTGGTCGGGCGAGTCCAGCCCGCGGAGGGTCTCGCCGATCAGGTTGAACGCATCGTCCCAGGTGATCGGCCGGTAGTGCTCGGACCCGGCCGGCTTATGCACCGGCTGCACGAGGCGGCCCTGCATGCCGAGCCAGTACTCCGACTTCGTGAGCAACTCGCTGATCGGGTTCTGGGCCCAGAACTCGGCGGGAACCGTGACCGGGGTGGCCTCCCAGGTCACCGCCTTGGCGCCGTTCTCGCAGAATTCGAATATCTTGCGCCGATCGGGATCCGGCCAGGCGCAGCTCATGCAGTCGAAGCCGTCTCGCTGGTTCATCGCGGTCAGTGCCTTCAGGCTGCGGGGCACACCCATCTGCCGGAAAGCCGGCCCCATCGCATGGGTGACGCCGGGCACCCCCGCCGCCCACTCCCGGGGTGTGCCGACCTTGATCTTGTCCTCGTCGATATCGTCAATGCTGCTCATACATCGGTAGTAGCATCCCTTGCCGGGAGCGGCAAGGCATATGCGACGCGCCCTCAGTCCGAAATGGGTCCAACGAATCCCCCCATCGGTCACTACGAGGTCAGAAATGACCGTACCGTTGATATGTGGTCTTCGAGCATCGGACTTGAAGAGTGTGGGGGCCACGCACACGAAAGGTTTTTCTAGCTTGAGCGACGAATGCATCCATGGACTCGAGGGTGGCCTCTGCGCCAGCTGCTTCCCGAAGGCCGCTCCCGAAATCGTGCCCGGCGTGGCCACCCGCGCCAGCCGGAGCAAGTCGACGGGACGCGCACCGTCGCTTCGCAGTTCGCCGTCACCGCGCACCGTCACCCTGGGCGGACCCAACCCCACCCTGAGCGCGAAGACCGCTACCGCGAAGCCGGCCACCGCCAAGGCTGCCAGCACCGTGAAGCCCGTCAGGAGCACGAAATCCTCCCACGACAACGTCGGTGAGCAGCGGATCTACCACGTCACCCACATCCGTAACCTCGCCGGCATCCTGAACAGCGGGCGCCTGCTTGCCGACGCGAGCGACGCCTGGACCGCCCGGCCGGCCGTCGACCTGTCGTCGGCACCGCAGCGCGCGGCCCGGCGTGCCGCGCTCGTCGCCGGAGACGACAGCGCGAGCGTCGCCTGCTACGTGCCGTTCTTCCTCTCGCCCAATGCGCGCCTGTGGGACAGCCTCCTCACCGAAGCCAACGATCCGCGCCTGTCGCCGGAGGCGCACCGCTCCCCGACGTACGACTTCGTCATTCTGGTCAGCACGGTCAAGAAGCTCCTCGACGCCCAGGCCGGCGCCGAGGAAACCGTCGCAGCGAGCGTCGCGGTGACCAACGGGGATGCCGCCGGGGCCCTGACCAGGTTCGGCGCTGCTCCCGAGACTGCCGACCGCATGCTGCGTTCGCTGCGCGCCGATCAGGAATCACAGAAGATCCGGGAGGCGGAGCTGCTCGTCACCGAGTCGTTCCCGTTCGAGTTGGTCACGCTCGTCGGCGTCGCCAACGACAAGGTGCGCGACGCGGTGCGCACGATCCTCGCCGCCGCGGCGCACAAGCCCAAGGTCGTCGTGTACCCGCCGTGGTTCCACGCCGTGGAGGAAACCGCAGCGCCCTAGCCGGTCAGACGTCCGGAGCACCCTCTCGCCCCGGGCCTGCCCTGCCCTGTCCGGTTCTGTCCGGCGCTGCCCTAGTCTCGGGGAATGGGTAGACGACAGGGCCGCTCGCGCGTGCCGATCGGTGTTCTCGTTCTCGGAGTACTCGGCTTCGCCTGGGTGCAACAGTCTGGATTCCTGGCGACCGAGTTCGAGAGCCTGCTGAGCTCGGTGAGCCAAGGCTCCGGCCAGAGCACCGGCGAGAGCACCGGTCCGGTGGCGACCGTGGCGGACGGCGCCGTCGAGGCAGCGGTCGGCGGCATCCCCGCGCGACCGAGCGGAGCCGTCCCGATGACCGTGGAACATGTGCACGATGGTGACACGCTTTTTCTGCGAACGGACCAGCCGAACGCCCTGGTGGCGACGACGGATGCCGTCAAAGTACGACTGCTCGGAATCGATACGCCGGAGGTGGGGGACAGCGCCGAATGCTTCGGCGATCAGGCCACGGAGCAGTTGCGGGCACTCCTCCCCGATGGCAGCCGCACCTGGGTCACCGCCGACCAGGACCCGACCGACCGATACGGCCGTAGCCTGTTCTATCTCTGGACCGAGGACGGGCGATTCGTCAACTACGAGCTCGTCGCCGGCGGCGCCGCCGAGTCGCTGATGATCCCGCCGAATGACGCGCACTACCCGCTGCTGCGTACGGCCGAGGACGCCGCAACGACGGCGGGCGCGGGCCAGTGGGGCGCCTGCTGATGCGCGGCGCCGTGCCACCGATATCCCCGCCCGTCGTCGCCCGCGCGTCGTCCTCAGCGCGTCGTCCTCAGCGCTTCGCCCGGCGCGGCAGGACCAGCCAGACCGCCACGATGACCAGAAGCACCGCGGCCCCGGCCACCTGACCGGCCGTTCGGCCCAGCACCACGTCGAAGACCAGCAGGGTGGTGCCGGCGAGGATCACGGCGACACCGACCAGTGTGGCCCGCACGAGCACGTCGGCGATCCGCACGATCTGCTTCATCGCATGCTTCCCGAAAAGCAGCCGGTGAAGGCTGACCGGCCCGAGCGCCAGAACGGTGGTGGTGGTGGCCGTGGCGACAAGAATCAGATACACGGTCAGTTGGTACAGGTCGAGTTCGGTGAACCGCGGTTGGAAGGCGAGGGCGAGCAGAAAACCACCCACGATCTGGGTGCCCGTCTGGGTGACCCTGAGCTCCTGCAACAGCGAGAGCCAATTGCGGTCGAGGCGCTGGACATCCGTTTCGTTGCGGCGGGGCGCGGATGCCGGCTCCGTCGCCGTGGGTTCCGGTGGTCCTGACAGGCTCATGCCCCGATCGTAATGCGCTTTGCGAAAACGTGATCGCACGCGGCGAGCACGGAACGGGCGAGGTCAGGCGCGCACCCTCAGGATCCACTTGCGCAGTTCCTCGACCCACAGCACGACGGATGCCATGCCCACGCAGACGGCCCAGTGCAGAGGGTCCATCGGGGTGGTGCCGAACGCGGTCTGCAGGAGCGGGAGTTCGACCACGGCCACCTGCAACAGGATCGCAAGCAGGATCGCCCCCCACAGCCACGGATTCACGAACAGCCGGTGAAACGCGGTGGTCAGCTCGGAGCGCGCGTTGAGCGTGTTGAACAGCTGGGCGAAGACCAGGGTGGTGAACCCCGCGGTGCGGGCCACGGTGAGGCCGTCGGTGCCGGGTTCCAGCGCCGGCAGCAGCCCGCCGGGCAGGAACAGGTCGATCGTGGCGAGGGTGACCACCGCCATCACCAGGCCGGTCGACATGATGCCCACCCACATGCGCAGGTCGATCATACGGTCGTTGATCCCGCGCGGGGGGCGGGCCATCACGTCGTCGATCTCCGGGTCGACGCCCATCGCCAGGGCCGGACCGGAGTCGGTGATCAGGTTGATCCAGAGAATCTGGGTGACCAGCAGGGGCAGCACCACGGTCTCGCTGCTGGCGCCGGTCAGGCCCAGCACCCCGGCGAGGAGCACGCCGAGGAACACGGTGAGCACCTCGCCCATGTTCGAGGACAGCAGGTACCGCAGGAACTTCTTGATGTTCTCGAGAATGACCCGGCCGGCCCGCACCGCGGCGACGATGGTGGCGAAGTTGTCGTCGACCAGGATCATCTTCGCGGCCTCCTTGGTCACCTCGGTGCCCGTGATGCCCATGGCCACGCCGATGTCGGCGGACTTCAGGGCCGGGGCGTCGTTGACGCCGTCGCCGGTCATCGCCACGATGTCGCCGTTGGCCTGTAGGGCGTCGACGATCCGCAGCTTGTGCCGCGGGGAGACGCGGGCGAACACGGATGTGCCGCGCACCGCCTCCCGCAGCCCCGGCTCGTCGAGGTGGTCGAGGTCTGCTCCCGCCAGCGCCGTCGCCCCCGGTTCGACGATCCCCAGGTCGCTCGCGATCCGCGCGGCCGTGGCGGGGTGGTCGCCCGTGATCATGATCACGCGCACGCCCGCCCGGTGGGCTTCCTGGACGGCTGACGTCACCTCGGCGCGGGGCGGGTCGATGATGCCGACCACCCCGGCGTAGATCAGGCCCTGCTCGTCGGCCTCGTCCAGCGGGGCCGTGTTCTCGTCGGCGCGGCGGTAGGCGACACCCAGGGTGCGGAAGGCCTGGGCCGAGAGCGCCTGGATGTCGGCGAGCAACCGTGGCCGCTGCTCGGCGGTCAGAGGTACGACCGTCTCGCCGACCTGCACGTAGGCGCAGCGCTCGAGCAGCACGTCGGGCGCGCCCTTGCTGAAGATGCGCAGACTGCCGTCGCCGGTCGCCTGGTGCAGGGTGGACATCATCTTGCGTTCCGAGGTGAAGGGCATCTCACCCCGACGTTCGAACCGGGCCATGTGCTCGGTGGTGCCCTCGAGTTTGGCCGCGGCCACCAGGAACGCGGCCTCCGTGGGGTCACCCTGGATCTCCCACTCGCCGTCCTGCTCGGTCAGCTGGGCGTTGCCGGCGAGGGAACCGACGCCCAGCACCAGCTGGGCCTCAAAGCGGAGTGCCGGGTCTGTGAGCGGCTCGGCGCCCTGGCGCAGTTCGCCCTCGGGGCGGTAGCCCACCCCGGTCACGTCTACCCGGCCGGAGGCGGTCAGCAGCTGCTGGATCGTCATCTCGTTGCGGGTCAGCGTGCCGGTCTTATCGCAACAGATCACGGATGCGGAGCCCAGGGTCTCCACGGATTTCAGGTTCTTGACAACGGCGTTCTGCCGCGCCATCCGTTGTACCCCGATGGAGAGGATCACCGACAGGATCGCCGGCAGCCCCTCGGGAACGGCTGCGACCGCGAGGGATACCCCGAGCAGGAACACGGTCACGAAGTCGGCGGGCGTGGACACGCCCTGCACGAGCACGACGGTGAGCATCACGACCGTGGCGATCGCGATCACGACGACGCTGAGCAGCCTGCCGATGTGGCCGATCTCGGTTTGCAACGGGGTGGGGTGAGCCTCGGTGCGGTCAAGCATCGTGGCGATGGCGCCGACCTCGGTGTCCATGCCGGTTCCGGTGACGATGCAGCGGCCGACGCCCTGGCTGACGGCGGTGCCCTTGAAGACCATGTTCAGGCGATCGCCGAGGGCGGCCGCGGCGGGAAGGGTGCGCGGGTTCTTGGTGACGGCCTCGCTTTCGCCGGTGAGGGAGGCCTCCGCGATACGCAGCGAACTCGCCTCGGTGAGGCGGGCATCCGCCCCCACGCTGTCGCCCTCACCCAGAACCAGCAGGTCGCCGCGCACCAGGTCAGTGCTGGGCACGGTGGCGAGCAGGCCGTCGCGGAGGACGGTCGAGGATGCCGCTGTCATGGTGGACAGGGCGGCCACGGCGTTGTCGGCGCGCGCCTCCTGCACCAGGCCGAGCACGGCGTTGAGCACTACGATCACGGCGATCACGATGGCGTCCACGGGCAGGCCGGGTGCCCCCTCGATCAGCCAGGCGCCGAACGACACCGCGGTGGCGACCAGCAGCAGGTAGATCAGCGGGTCGTTGAACTGGGCCAGGATCCGGCGCCAGAACGGCACCGGGCGCACGCCGCGCAGCTCGTTCGGGCCCTCGGCCGCGAGGCGACGCGCGGCTTCGGCGCCGGTGAGGCCCCGGGCGGCGTCGGTCTCGAGCCGGCGGGCGATCTCGGTGGCATCGGTAACGGCGGGATCGACCGCGAGACGGTCGATCGGGTTCGGTTCTTCCGATTGAGCTGATTTCTCCGATTGAGCTGATTTCTCCGATTGAGCAGACGCGTCCATCGGGTGGGTTCCTCGTTTCCGGGAGTGCCGGGTCGGTCTGGCCCGCGGCTTCACCCAGTGTAGAACCGGGGCCGGGCGGCCGACGCCGATCCCGTAGGTCACGTAGCCCTCGAAGTCTCCGGCCGGAGCGTAGCGGGTGATCGCGTCGTAGTCGATGAAGGCGGGCGGCGCCGAGTCGACGCTCGACTGGCCCTGTTCGGTGTGCGCCTGCGCCGCGGTGAAGACGACCCGCAGGATGCGGCTGGTGCCGGGCATGGGGATCGGCAGTCCGCTGGCGTCACCGTCGAGTTCGGGCACGAACTCCAACGCGTAGCCGGGGAACCCGCCCCTGAAGCGGAAGCTCATCTGATCGTAGGGCGGCGTGTCCGACGGATGCGCCCCCACCCCGATCGTGGACAGGGTGCGCAGATGGGTCTACACCTCGGCCGGCTCCGCGACAAGGTCACCGGGCGGCACGGCGGGTGCGACGTCACGCGCGTGCGCCGACTCGGTATCTGCGACTCGTCGGTCGGCGAGCCAGGTGTCCAGCGCGGCGGCGGAAACCGGCTGCGACAGGTGGAAGCCCTGCGCGAAGTCGCAGCCGAAGCCGACCAGCTGGTCGTAGGCGGCGCCGCTGTCCACGCCCTCGGCCACCATGCGCAGCCCCAGACTGTGGGCCAGCGCAATCGTCGAGGACACCAGGGTCGCGGCTCGGGCATCGCCGGCCATCGGGAAGACGAAGGATCGGTCGAGCTTGAGCTCGTCGATGGGCAGATCGCGCAGGTAGGCGAGCGAACTGTAGCCGGTGCCGAAGTCGTCGACGGAGATGCGGATGCCCTGCTCGCGTAGCCGGGTGAGGATGCCGCGGGCCCGGCCCCGGTCATTGAGCAGGAATTCCTCGGTGATCTCCAGGGCCAGGATCGACGAGGGCAGACCGCGGGCGGCGATCATGGCACCGATCCGGTCCGGCAGTTCCGTGTCGACCAGTGAGCTGGCCGACAGGTTCACGGCGATGGTCAGCGGACGCCCCTGCGCCTGCCAGAGCACCGCCTGGTCCAGCGCCTGCCGCAGCACGACCTGCGTCAGAGTGTGCATCAGCCCGGCCTCCTCGATGATCGGCACGAACTGATCGGGCGGCAGCAGGCCGCGCTCGGGGTGGTTCCAGCGCACGAGGGCCTCGACGTCCCGCACCGCCCCGCTGCCGAGGTCGACCTTGGGCTGATAGTGCAGCACCAGCTGCTCATCGATGAGAGCGAGGCGCAGTTCGGCCAGGGTGCGCAGCCGGGTCTCGCCATGGCTGTCGTCGTCGCTGTCGTACACGTGGTGGCCACTGCGGCTCGTTTTCGCCTTGTACATGGCCATGTCGGCCTTGCGGAGCAGCGCCGTCAGGTCTTTGCCCTGGTCGGGATAGAGGGAGATCCCGACACTGGCGCTGGTCTGCAGCGTGATGCCCTCCAGAATGAACGGCTCGGCCAGCGCGGCACGCAGTTTGACGGCCACCGTCAGGGCATCCTCCCGCGCGGAGTCCGTGAGCAGGATCGCGAACTCGTCGCCGCCGAGGCGGGCCAGGAGGTCGCCGGCACGCAGCTGCCGGTTCAAACGGATGCCGACCTGGATCAGCAGCCGGTCACCGACGTCATGGCCGAGGCTGTCGTTGACCTCCTTGAACCGGTCAAGGTCCAGCAGCAGCAGGGCATTCTTCCGGCCCTCGACCGCGGCCAGGCGGGTGGGCACGTCCGCGTTGAATGCGCGACGGTTGCGCAGACCGGTGAGGTCGTCCGTTCGCGCCAGCAGGTTCAGAACCCGTTGCCGGCCGGCCAGCGGCACCACCGCCAGTGTCATGGTTGCCCCGGCCAGGACCACGGAGAGGTTTGACACCGTGACCTGGCTGGCGAGGATCAGAACCCCCAGTCCGGCGATCGTCGACACCATCGGCACGGCCAGAGCGGACACGGTTGTGGCCGTGGCCCTGCGATCCCGCACCGGGCGCGGGAGGGAGGTGCTGTCCACCCAGAGCGCAATCAGTACGACCCCGATGTTCCAGGTCGCGTCGAGTGGGGTGCCCACCCTGTACAGGTCACCCTGCAGCGCGAAGACGGTGTCGGCGCCGGCGAAGACCACCAGGCCGGCGACGAGGAGCATCCAGCGCTTGCCGGCATCCGGGCCGTGCGACGCCACGATCCCGGCGATCGCCGCCACCACCAGCAGGTCGAGCGCCGGATAGGCGGCCGCGATGACAGCGCCGAGGCTGAGCGGGTCCGCGGCGGCGGAATCGAAGACGGGGCTGAGGATGACGGCCAGCACTGCGGCGGCACCCAGCGAACCCACGGCGGTGTCCAGGAAGACGGACCAGGCCGATCCGCGCAGTTGCCGGTTCACGAGCACCGCCAGCGCCCAGAGCAGGAGCAGGTAGAACAGCAGATAGCCGATGTCGGCCGGCGAGGGGAACGGTATCGCACCGTCGGCATCCGTGATGACGAGGGAGTAGCTGTCCGCCAGGGCGTTGGCCGCCAGAGCGGCGGTGGCGAGGCCCACCTCGATTTGCCCGCGCCCGACCCGGTAGACGGCGGCGCAGCCCACGAGCACGGGTGCCCACACCGAGAGCATGGCGAGCCAGCCGTCGACCAGCGGGCTGAAGTCATCGCCCTTCAGGGCCAGACCGAGGGTATAGGCGATGACCAGGACCAGCATGAGCGTCAGCGCGCCGAAGCGGAACCGCTCACGGGTGCTGCCGGTCATGGCAGGGCCGCCGCGCTCTGCCGGGCGGTCAGCCACTCGTCGAGTGCCGCGGCGGAGATGGGGCGTGACATGAAGTATCCCTGGGCGAAGTCGCAGCCGTAGCGCACCAGCTCGTCGTAGGCGACGCTGTTCTCCACGCCCTCGGCGACCATTTTCAGGCCGAGGCCGTGCGCGAGGTCGATCGTGGAGGCCACCAGCGCGGCGGCCCGGGCGTCGTCGGCCATCGGGAAGATGAAGGACTGGTCCAGCTTGAGCTCGTCGATGGGCAGGTCACGAAGATAGGCGAGCGAACTGTATCCGGTGCCGAAGTCGTCGACCGAGATCCGGATACCGCTGGCGCGCAACCGAGTCAGGATGTCCCGGGCTCGGTCGCGGTCGGCCATCAGGAAGTCCTCGGTGATCTCGAGCATCAGCGCGGTGGGCAGAAGCCCGCGGGCCGACAGCATGGTGCCCACCCGTTCGGGCAGATCGGCGTCGATCAGCGAGCTGGCGGACACGTTCACCGCAACCGTCAGGGTGCGGGCCTGGGCCGACCAGAGCACGGACTGGTCCAACGCCTTCCGCAGAACTTCCTGGGTCAGCGCGTGCATGAGGCCGGCCTCCTCGACCAGGGTCAGGAACTGGTCGGGAAACAGCAGGCCCCGCTCGGGGTGGTTCCAGCGCACGAGGGCCTCGACGCCGGAGACGAATCCGGTCTTCAGGCAGATCTTCGGCTGGTAGTGCAGAACCAGCTGGTCCTCGGTCAGGGCGAGGCGCAACTCCTGCAGGGTGCGCAGCCGGGCGTCACCGTGGCGGTTGTCCGCGCTGCGGTAGACGTGGTGGCCGCTGTGGGTCGCCTTCGCCTTGTACATCGCCATGTCGGCCTTGCGCAGCAGTGCGGTCAGGTCATCGCCCTGGTTGGGGTAGAGGGCGATTCCGATGCTCGCGCTGGTCTGCAGGGAGATGCCTTCCAGAGTGAACGGCTGGGCCAGGGTGGCCCGGAGTTTGTTGGCCACCGCCTCGGCCTCCACCTGGTCGGTGTGCTCGAGCAGGATGGCGAACTCGTCGCCGCCCAACCGCGCGAGCAGGTCACCGGACCGCATTCCTTCCAGCAGACGACGGCCGACCTGCACGAGCAACCGGTCGCCGGCGTCGTGCCCGAGGCTGTCGTTGACCTCTTTGAAGCGGTCCAGGTCCAGCAGCAGCAGCGCCCGGTTCCGGCTCCTGTCGTCGGCCAGTCTCGACGAGACCTCGGCGTACAGCGCACGCCGGTTCGGCAGACCGGTCAGTTCGTCGGTCTTGGACTGGCGACGCAGGGCCACCTGCCGGGAGACCAGGGGAACGGCTGCGAGGGCCAGGGTCGCCGCCGCCAGCCCGACCGCGATGTGGGGAACCGGCGTCTGGCTGGCGAGGAGCAGCACACCCAGGCCGGCTGCGGTCGACACCGCCGGCAGCGCCAGGGCCGCCACGCCGTTGGAGGAGTTGTTCTGAACCAGATCGGGCCGCGACGAGGCATCCGCCCACACCGCGATCAGGGCCAGCCCCACGGCCCAGCCGGCGTCCAGAGGAGTGCCGAGAACGTACCTGGTTTCGAGCATGGCGAAGACGAGGCCGGTCGACGTGAAAATCAGCAGGCCGAAGACGAGGAGGACCCAGCGGCGGCCGGCAATCGGGCCCTGCGAGGTGGTGAGCGCGACGACGACGGCAACCAGCAGCAGGTCGAACAGCGGGTAGGCGACGGCGGCGGTGATGGCCGCGTTCGCCCCGGCCGCGTCGAGTGCACTCGCCATCGGGCCGAGCAGCACCGCCAGCACCGAGGCCGCGCCGAGTGCACCGATGGCGCTGTCCAGCACCACCGACCAGACCATGCCGCGCAGCTGGCGGCGCACCATGATGACCAGCACGGCCAGCATGAGGGCGAAGAACAGCAAGTAGCCGACCTCGCTCACGCGGGGGAACATCTCGGCGCCCCAGATCAGCATCCACAAGGAGTAGGAATCGACGATCGCGATGATGGTGACCGCCGCGGCCGTGAGTAGGAGTTCGGGATGCCGGAATCGCGTCAGACCGTTGGCCGCGATCCGCACTCGGCTCCGCGAGCGCTTACGCATCACGGCGGCCCAGCACACGACGACCAAGGACAACTTCAGGAGGGACGCCAGCCAGCCGTCGACGAAGAGGTGGAACCCGTCGTCGGGCATCAGCAGGCCGATGACGTAGCTGCCGAGGAACACGGCCATCAGCCAGGCGGGCCAGGAGGCGCTCCTGGTGAAGAAACCTCGAATTAGGCGGCCGTAGGGCGCCCCTGAATTCACCTGCACGGAACCCCCACGTTATCAATAGTTAGATTAGCAGCGGCGGGGGCAGGTGAATCAACCCTTCCGCGCAAATGGGGGTGAAGATCTGTTCTGGGGTGACCCTCGCACCGCCATACGATTGATCTGCAGGACCGACGAGCTGGAGGCAATCATGACGACACTGGTGGGGTTTTCGAGCAAGTACGGTGCCACCGAGGGAATCGCCGAGCGCATCGCCCGCAAACTGCGGGAGGCAGGGCAAGATGCCGTGGCCCGGCCGGTCGCATCCGTTGACCAGGTGGACGGGTACGACGCCTTCGTGATCGGCAGTTCCGCCTACATGGGGTCGTGGCGCAAGGACGCGACGGAGTTCGTGCGGCGCCACCAGGAACTGATCACGGCGCACCCGGTGTGGCTGTTCAGCAGCGGGCCGCTGGGCACCGCGGGCAAGGACGCCCAGGGGCGGGATCTACTCAAGGAGAGTGAGCCGAAGCAGTTCGAGGAGTTCGGCCAGTCGCTCCAGCCGCGCGGAATGCGGGTGTTCTTCGGTGCGCTCGACCCGGCCGTGCTCGGCCGCCGGGACAAACTTGTGCGGCGCATCCCGAGTGGGCGCGAGCTGCTGCCCGAGGGTGACTTCCGCAACTGGGTCGCGATCGACGAATGGGCGGCGGAGATCGCCCGGGAGCTGTCCGTCTAACTCCCCAGCAGGCTGCGGATGTCGTCGGCCGTGAGGTTTCCACTGAACCCCGGCGCATCCGCTGGGGCGTCGCCGAGCACCTGGTCGAAGAGCTCGGCCTTCTGTTTCTGCAGGGCCATGACCTTCTCCTCGATGGTGCCGGTGGCGACCATTCGGTAGACCATCACGTTCTTCGTCTGGCCGATGCGGTGGGTGCGGTCGATGGCCTGCGTCTCGGTGGCCGGGTTCCACCATGGGTCGAGCAGGAAGACGTAGTCCGCCTCGGTCAGGGTGAGGCCGAACCCGCCGGCCTTCAGACTGATCAGGAACACCGGCTCACTGCCGGTCTTGAACCGGTCGATCACCTCGGAGCGGCGCAGGGTGGACCCGTCGAGGTAGCAGTAAGGGATGCCCCGGGCTTCGAGCCGCGCGGCCGCCTTCTTCAGGAACGACGTGAACTGGCTGAAGACGAGCGCACGGTGACCTTCGGCGACGACGTCACCCAGCTGTTCGAAGAGGGCGTCCAGTTTGCTGGACGACACTCCGGTGTACTTCTCGTCGACCAGGGACGGGTCCAGGCTGAGCAGCCGCAGCAGGGTCAGCGAGCGGAACACGATGAACCGGTTTTTGTCGAGGTCGTCGATCAGGCCGAACAGCTTCTGCCGTTCCCGCTGCAGGAACGTGTCGTAGAGCGCGCGGTGCCGGGGGTTCAGCTCGATCTCAAGCACCTGCTCCTGTTTGGGCGGCAGCTCGGGGGCGACGACCGCCTTGGTGCGACGCAGCAACAGTGGGCGGATGCGCCGGCGCAGCCGCGTGAGCACCTCGGGGGTGTCGCCGCGGTCGATCGGGCGCACGTACTCCTCCGTGAACCGCCGAAGAGAGGGGAACAGGCCCGGTGCCACGATCGCGAACAGGGCATGCAGCTCGAGCAGGCTGTTTTCCATCGGTGTGCCCGTGAGCGCGAGCTTGAACGGCGTCGTCAGGTCGCGGGCGCACAGGTGCACCCGGGTGGCACGATTCTTCACGAATTGTGCCTCGTCCAGGATCAGCCCGGCCCAGCCGTGCGCCTGGTAGGCCTCGAAGTCGAGACGGAACAGCGTGTAGGAGGTGACGACGACGTCGGCGCCGGCCGCGGAATCCGTCAGCGGGATGCCGCCGGCCGCCTCGGTGCCTGTGATCACCCGAACGTCGAGGCCGGGCGTGAAGCGGGCGGCCTCGGAACGCCAGGTGGCGACGACGGATGTCGGGGCGACGACCAGGACCGGCCGCCGCTGGGCCGGCTCGGCCGGGTGGGCGGTCGCGTGCGCCAGGAGTGCGAGCGTCTGCAGGGTCTTGCCGAGGCCCATGTCGTCGGCGAGGATTCCGCCCAGCTGGTGCTGCCAGAGGAAGGTCAGCCAGGTGAAGCCCTGCGCCTGGTATGGGCGCAGGGTGGCGTGCACGGCGGCCGGCAGCGGGGCGGGCGGGGCGTGCTCGGCGTCGTCGGCGCCCTTGGACAAGCCGATCAGCCCGGACACGGCCGCCCGCCACGCCACGGCCTGCTCGGTGTCGTCGGCGAGGTCCTCGAAGTCGCTCCAGAGGGCAGCCTGGTAGCGGCTGATGCGCAGGCCGGTGTCCCATTCCTGCAGGGCGCGGGCCTCGGTGATCAGCTCGTGCAGGCGCTCGAACGCCGGCTGCCGCAGCGACAGATAGCTGTTGTCGACCAGCAGGAGCTTCGCCTGCCCCTTCGCCAAAGCCTTGAACAGCGGGCCGAACGGCACGCTCCGACCATTGATCGTGACGATCACGCCCAGGTCGAACCAGTCCCGCTGGTCCGTCTCGACCGTGCTGATTGTCAGCTCAGGAGTCTCGGTCAATTCGCGGTAGTCGGGCCGGGTGCCGCGGATGTCCACGCGTGCGCCGGGCAGCGTCTCCAGCCGCGGGAGCGCACGTTCGGCCACCTCGGCCGCATCGATGCCGCGCAGCGTGATCGATGTCGCGGCCGGGCCTGCGCCGGTGTGGCCGGCCTCCTCGAGGAGGCGCCTGGCCCGCTCGTGGATGACCCGTTCGGTGGGCTCGTCGCGGCTTCCGTACGAGGGAGACGAAGACGTGGACGTGGACGTGGACGTGGGCGTGGATGTGGACGTGGATGACAGCACGGGCAGCTTCTTCAGCAGGGCACCCTCGCGGTACTCCCAATGCCAGGCCAGCTCCAGCGCCTGCCTCGGCCGGAACCAGGCGGTGAGCACGAGCAGAGGTGGGTCGGCCTGGGGGAAGCGCACGGAGCCATCCGTGCTGGTCACCGGCAGGGTACGCCGCAGCGCCGGATAGAAGTCGCTCAGGAACTCGGCCGTCTCGTCGGCAGGCACGAGAACCGTGCCGGGCGCACCGAGCAGCCGTCGCTGCTCGGCGGTGAGCGGACCGTCGACGGTCGGGGCCAGGGTGAACATCGGGCGCGGCCCGAGGGCATAGCCGTAGATCCCGTGGCCGCCGATCGCCCCGGAATGCTCGGGGGGATGCGGGGTGCCGTCAAACAGGAGCCGGGTGGTCAGGAGCAGACCCTGGGTGCCGGCGGCGTTCCGGCTTGCGTCGAGGCTCACGTGGGCCGCGCGGCCCACGCTGACCGTGGCATCCTTCGTGCTGCCCACGAGACGCAGCCCCAGGGTCTCGGCCTCGTCGAAGAGGGTCCAGAGCAGCGGGCTGGCGAAGTCGTCGAGGTAGATCCAGTCCGTCTCCTGGCTGGTGTAGACGCCGCGCACGGCCCGGTGCAGGGCCAGGATCTGGCTCAGCCAGCGGTGGTGCTCACGGTTGAGGTTGAGGCGGTTGCGGTGGAAGCCCAGTTGGTTCCACGCCACGTCCGCGCGCACCCAGTTGCCGCGGGCGCTTCGGATGACCGGGCGCACCCCGAGCCGGATCTCGCCCTGCCCGGGGCGCACGTTCGTCACCGGCCGGGCCGTCGCACCTCGCCAGCGGTCGTTCGTGCGGGGCGTCTGCTCGCGCAGCTCGAATTGGAGGCCCATCGGAACGGGCGGATCGGCGGTCCCACCCGGTTCGCAGGGCGGGGGTCCCGCGATCCGCTTCCAGTCCACCCGCGCCGGGGGAGACCCGGCGTCAGACATGGCTCCATGCTCTCATGTGGGCAGCGCGGTCGGAGCGCAGTGTCCGCGGTTGAACCGATTCGACGGAGAATGCGCCGGAAAACTGCTGAGGCTCACACAGCTACCGCGGTGACCGCTGCTTCCCTCGACGGATGCGCCCTGGCGGCATCGATGATCCAGGCGAAGTCGAACGCCGTCTCATGCCAGCGGCTGTACCGGCCGGACACCCCACCATGGCCGGCCGACATCTCGGTCTTCAGCAGAACATCCGCTCCCACCTCGCGCAGCCGGGCCACCCACTTGGCCGGCTCGACGTAGAGCACTCGGGTGTCGTTGAGGCTGGTCACGGCGAGTATCCGCGGGTACTGCGTGTCGCGCACGTTCTCCACGGGGGAGTAGCCGCGCATATACGCGTACACCTCAGGGTCGTGCAGCGGGTCGCCCCACTCGTCCCACTCGATCACGGTCAGCGGCAGCGATGGGTCCAGGATCGATGTCAGCGCGTCCACGAACGGCACCCCGGCGAGGATGCCCGAGAACAGTTCCGGGGCCAGGTTCGCCACGGCGCCCATCAGCAGGCCGCCGGCACTCCGGCCCTCGGCGACGAGCCGGTCGGGACTGGAGTAACCCTGGTCGATCAGGTGCCGGGCGCTGTCGACGAAGTCCGTGAAGCTGTTGCGCTTGTGCAGCTTCTTGCCGTTCTCGTACCAGAGTCGACCCAGCTCGCCGCCGCCCCGCACGTGGGCGATCGCAAAGATCATGCCGCGGTCGAGCAGGCTGAGCCGGGCGATGCTGAACGACGGGTCGATGCTGATCTCGTAGGAGCCGTAGCCGTAGAGCAGGGTCGGGGCGGGAGTTCCCGGAGCGACCAGGTCGCGCCGGTAGACGAGGGAGATCGGGATGCGCGTGCCGTCGGCGGCGGTGGCCCACTCGCGGCGCTGCTCGAACAGGGTCGGGTCGTAGCGGCCGAGCACGGGCTGCTGCTTCAGCAGCCGGCGCTCGCCGGTGGCGACCACGTGGTCGTAGACCGTCGACGGCGTGACGAAGCTGGTGTAACCGAGACGGATGGTCGGCGTGTCCCACTCGGGATTGGCCGACGTGCCCACGGAGTACAGCGGTTCCTCGAAGCCGAGCTCGACGAAATCGAGTTCCTCGTCGGGTGCCTCGGCGCTCACGGCAACGCGGGTGAGCCCGTCCCGCCGGTATTCGGCCACCACGAAGTCCCGGAATGCGTCGACGCTCTCGAGGCGCACGGCCGTATCGTGGGGCAGCAGAATCCGTTTCTCACCCCGCGGGTCGGCGACGGAGACGCTGACCAGCTCGAAATTGACCGCGTGGTGGTTGTGCACGATCAGCAGGCGATCCTCGCCGCCCAGCACGGCGTGCTCCACGTCGTACTCGACGCCGTCCAGCCGCGGCCAGACCAGGGCGAACTCGCCGGTCGGGTCGACGGCGTCGAGCAGCCGGGTCTCGGTGGTCACACTCGAGCCGGCCTCGATCAGCAGGAACCTGCGGCTGCGGGTGAGGCCGATGCCCACCCAGAAGCGCTCGTCGGGTTCGTGGAAGACCGACACGTCGGCGGCGGCCGCGGTTCCCACCTCGTGCCGCCACACGGTGTCGGGCCGCCAGGCGTCGTCCATGGTCGTATAGAAGATGTAGCGGCCGCTCGGGTCGAACAGTGCCCCCTCGCCGGTGTTCGGGATCTCGTCCGCGAGGTCCTCGCCGGTCGCGATGTCGCGAACGCGCAGGGTGTATCGCTCGTCGCCCTCGGTGTCGACGGCGTAGAGCAGCCGGCTCTCGTCGCCGCTCACGTCGGTGCTGCCGAGCGAGTAGAACTCGTGGCCGGCCGCCTCGGCGTTGTCGTCGAGCACGAGCTGCTCGTCCGGGAGTCCGGCGGTCCCGCTCGCCTGCCCGCTGGTCTGTTCGGGGATCTGTTCGGGAAGCACCGGCGGGGTCCAGTCGTCCGGCGCGGAGATCGGCGCACGGCAGTGGATGCCGTATTCCTTCCCCTCGACCGTGCGGGTGTAGTACCACCAGTGGCCCTGTCGCACCGGAACGCTGAGGTCGGTCTCCTGGGTGCGGCCCCTGATCTCCTCGAAGATCTGCTCCCGCAGCAGGGCCAGGTGGGCGGTGTGGGCATCCGTGAAGGTGTTCTCGGCGTCGAGGTGTGCGATCACCTCGGGGCTGTCCTTGTCGCGCAGCCATTCGTAGTTGTCGGTGAACACGTCGTCATGGAAATTGCGCTGCTGTGGCTTCTGCACCGCGCGGGGAGGAGTGGTCATGAGTCATAGCGTAGTTCCGTGAGGGCGCAGACTTGAGGGGTACCAGCCCAGAGACGAATGGAACCACAATGACGCAGCCCGGAATCGCCCCGCTCGAAACCTCCCGAGAGGAGGCCCTGCAGGGGCAGGTCTTCCAGGCGGTGCTCTTCGACATGGACGGCACCCTGGTCGACTCCACTCAGGCGGTCACCCGGTCCTGGCTGCGCTGGGGTGCCGAGGTCGGCCTCGGCCCGTCGTTCACCGGCCCCGAGCACGGGGTGCCGGCGCGTCAGATGATCGCGACCCTGGTGCCGGAGGAACTGGTCGAGACATCCGTCACCCGGCTCACCGAGTTCGAACTGGCCGACACGGCTGGTGTCAGGATCCTGGCCGGCGCGGCGGAACTCATGGCGAGCATCCCCGAGGCCCGCCGGGCGATCGTCACGTCCTGTGCCCGGCAGCTGTGCCTGGTGCGCCTGGACGCCGCCGGCTTCCCTGCACCGCTCACGGTGGTGACCATCGACGACACCAGCCGCGGCAAGCCGTTCCCCGAGCCGTTCCTGCTGGCGGCCGAACGCCTCGGCGTCGACCCGGCCCGCTGCGTTGTGGTCGAGGATGCCCCAGCCGGCCTTGCCGCCGCCCGCGCCGCCGGCTGCGCCACGATCGGCGTCGTCGGCACCCATCGGGCCGCCGACCTGGAGGCCGACCTGGTGGTCTCCGGTCTCGACCGCCTGCGCGTGTCCGTGCAGGATGACGGAGTGGTCTTCCACCTGGTGACCGAGCAGTAGCAGCCCGGAGCAATAGCGTCCGGACTCAGCGCTCGTAGATCTCCAGCGGCAGCCCGTCGGGGTCGCGAAAGAAGAACATCGCTTTGCCGGTGTTCGGGTCCACCCTCAGTTCCTCAACCTCGACGTGCTTACCGATCAGCTCGTCGCGCGCGGCCGGCACGTCGTCGACCTCGAACGCGAGGTGGCGCAGCCCGAGCGCTTCCGGGCCGCTCTTCCGAGGCGGGGTGTCGGGAAAAGAGAACAGTTCGATCAGGTAGTGGCCGTTCAAGGCAAGCTTGCCCATCCACGACCGGCGCGCGGCCCGGAAGTATTCCGCTTCGAGCGTGCAGCCGAGAACGTCGAGGTAGAAGGCCTTGGACACGTCGTAGTCGCTGGCGATAATGGCGATGTGGTGCACTCCGTTGATGCGCATGCGGCAGTTTCGCATACTCCAGGGGGCGGAGGAGGTCAGGATGAAACCGTCGATTATCACGCTAGCTGATCGTTGGGAGACCGAGATGAATAAGAGCAGCGATCCACTGCGTCAAACGGTGGTGCTGGTGAGCGCGATCCTGGCCGTCGTCGGATCGTTCATCGGGTCCGGGGCCGCCGGCGGAACCCCGATCCAGAACGCGTCAGGCGGTGCGCTCGCCGCCGACGCGACCCCGATCGCCCCCGACGGGCCGGCCTTCGGCATCTGGACCGCGATCTACCTCGGCCTCATCGCCTACGCCCTGTGGCAATTCATGCCGGCGCAGAAAACGGATGCCCGCCAACGCGCCCTGGGCTACCCCATCGCCGCGTCGCTCGTGCTGAACGCCGTCTGGATCCTGAGCATCCAGTTCGACCTGCTCTGGCTCAGTGTGCCCGTGATCGTGCTTCTGCTGGTCGTGCTGATCCGGGCGTTCCAGCTCACGCTCCGCACCCGGCCCAAAAACCTGATTGAGACGATCGTCGCCGACGGCACCGTGGGCCTGTACCTGGGCTGGGTGGCCATCGCCACCGCCGCCAACGTCACCGCGGTGCTCGTCGTCTCCGGCTTCGAAGGCTTCGGCCTCAGCGCGGACCTGTGGGCGGTGCTGGTCATCGCCGTCGCCGGGCTGGTCGGCGTGTTCCTCGCGCTCTACGGCCACGGCCGCCTCGCCCCGGCCGCGTCGCTGTGCTGGGGCCTGGCCTGGGTGGCCGTGGCCCGGCTGGCCGGCACCCTGCTCTCCACTCCCACGGCGATCACGGCGATCGTCGCCGTGGCCGCCATCCTGATCGTCACCATCACCGTGCGCGTGCGCACCTCCACGTCCTCCACGTCCCGATCGTTCGCCGCATGAGCGATCCGGCCACCCTGCCCGTCACCCCGGCGGGCGTCACCCCGGCGCGGCGGCGCTGGGCCGGTCTCGTCTTCATCAGCGTCGCCGTCGCTCTGATCATCGTCGATTCCACGATCATCAACGTGGCCATCACCTCGATCGTCGACGACCTGGCGATCACCTCGACCCAGGTGCAGTGGGTGTAGGAGAGCTTCACCCTGGTCTTCGCGGCCCTGCTGCTGGTGTTCGGAACGCTCGCCGACCGGTTCGGTCGACGGCGCATCCTGATTCTCGGCGCAATCGTCTTCGCCACAGCCTCCGTCTTCGCGGGAGCCCGTCTAGCTGCGTGTCCCTGACGGCCAGCGGGTTTCGAGGATGGGAGGATCCCGGGCTCCGCCGTGGGTCAGGCCCGGCCGAGCCTGCGCGTGTGGCCAACTCAGGACATCCGTCGCCCGCATTGCCCGGCTCCCGCGGACCAGTGCGGAATTGGTGCGGATGTCCGTCCCGGCCGGACGGATCTCCTGAGTTGGCCACAAGGCCCGCCAGAGCCGCAGCCGCACAGCTGCGCTCTGCATCCCCCGCGACCCCGCGCGTCACCCCACCCGCCACCCCGTGCTCCACCGCGCAGCCCGAACGAATCCGACGGGGATTTTGCCCACGACCCTCCCAAAGAGCCCGTAAACCCGTTTTTTCCTCAAAATCCGTCGAATTGGTTCGGGGCGGCTCGGCGGCATCCGTCGCGGCGAGTGGCGAGGCCAGGATCGGTCGACCCGGACCTGCCCCTAGATCTCGGAGTCGTCCACCGGCCCCGGCCGCGCGGACGTCGGCTCTATGCCGCCGTTCGTGGTGCCGGCAGCGGCGGCGTTGGCCTCGCGCTCCAACCGGGCTGCGCGGCGGCTCGGTTGCGGCTTTTGCACGGACAGCTCCCCGCCCACGCGACCGCCGTAGGGGCGGCCGTGGTCGGCGTACTCCTCACGGAAGTAGGCCATGCGCCACGGACCCATCTCGATCCGGGCGCCGGTGCGCAGGACCTGCCCATCGTGCTCGTCCGGCCGGTAATTTCGCTTGGCTCCGCCGGAAACGTCGCCGAGCGGATACAGAACGTACTCGTCGTTGTCGTCGTGGCGGATTTCGGCATGGAACGGTTGCAGACCGGCCAGCTGCAGGTCGGCATCCGGGGCCGAACCGATGGTGGTGACCGTCGGCAGCAGATCGAACTCGCGCGGCATCTGACCGTTCCAGTTCTCCGAGCCGATCACGAAAACCAGCCGGGGCCGGCCTGCCCCCGGTGTGTAGTGCGTCGTGGTCACCCGGCGACGGATGCGCCGGTCGAAGGTCGGCACCAATGGCAACAGGGTGCCCGGCGGCAACGGCAGGGTCAGGCCCGCTTTCGGTGCGGTACTGCGCCGCCGCAGAAGCGGAACCAGCGCGGCCCGGCTGCCGAGCGTGATGTGCGACGAACCGGTCAGCAGGCGCTGGATGACGGGTGCCTTGACGGCTCCCAGCCGGATGATCAGGCCGTCGGGGCCGGACACGGAGACGGTCAGGCCGCGTTCGGCCAGGGCGCCGGCCAGGCCGCGGAGCTGCTTCAGCTTCATCGTGCTGGTGCGCACGAACATCTCGGGCTTGCTGGAGAAGATCTCGACGTCGAGGCCGCTGGCCGTGATTGTTCCGCCCATCTGCTCGGCGCCGGTCGCCTCCGTGGTGTCGCCCGGTGTGCCCGGCTCCGCGAGGGAGAACTCCAGGTCGATGTCCAGGCGGGTGGTGGGGCTCATGACTACTTGGTGAGCGGTTCGGTGCCGGAACCCTCGCTCGTGGTGACCCGCAGGGTGCCGTTCAGCTTCCAGGTGGCACGGGGGGCGTCGGGGCCGATGTCGCGAGGCACCTCCACGGTCATGTCGATGAAGCTGTAGTTGATGGCGGCGCTCTTGCCGGTCAGGTAGGACCACATCTCCTTGCCGAGGTCGGTCCAGTCCTTAATGTTGTGGGCGTCGGGGCCGGTGGCGTTGGCAGTGGGTACGGGGTTCTGGCTGTCAGTCACGGTGTGTTCCTTTTCGCTTGGTTGCAGGGAAACGGCACTCGGTCGTCGCACATCGGGCCCGCAATCGGCCAGAATCGGATCAACGGTGAACCGCAGCGCGGACAGCCATCAGGAGCCTCGTCTGCCGCGTGTAGGCCAACCCTAGTTGAGCACGGCTGCAGGGGGAAGGGCGCGGCACCCCCTGTTCTGGTCGGTGGTCTCCGCTAGCCTCGAAACCACCGTGACCAGCGCTTCCGGTGTGGTTGTGCGGGCGCAAAAAGGAGATCAACGTGTTCCTATCAGACTCCGCCACCGTTGGCTACTCGGCGAGCGACCTCAGCGCCGCGGCCGCCTGCGAGTGGGCACTGTTGCGCAGACTCGACGCGAAACTGGGACGCATCGACGCCGCCCCGGCAGCCGCTGACGCCATGCTCCAGCGCACCGCCGAGCTGGGCGACGCCCACGAACTGCGGATGCTCGAACAGCTGCGCGCGACCCGCACCGTCGTCGAGATCGAACGTGGCGACCTCGTCGACATCGGTTCCGCCGTTGAAATGAGCGAGGCGGCCCTGCGCGCAGGGGCCGAGGTGGTGTTCCAGGCCGCGTTCTTCGACGGGCGATTCCTGGGCTACGCGGACTTCATCATCCGCACCGGGAGCGGCGACCAGAGCGACCCCGCCGACCATGCCGCGACCTACGAGGTCTACGACACGAAGCTGGCACGCTCGGCGAAGATCACGGCGCTGCTGCAGTTGGCGGCGTATAGCGACCAGTTGCAGCGGATGGGCATCCCGACGGGGGAGAACGTGCACCTTCTGCTCGGCGACGGCCGCACGAGCTCGCACCGGTTGCAGGACATCCTGCCGGTCTACCGCGCCCGGCGCGCCCGCCTCGAGCGGCTGGTCGACGAACGCCTCGCCGACCCTGCACCCACCCCGTGGGGTGACCCTCGCTACGCCGCCTGCGGCCGCTGTGACCTGTGCGAGGAGCAGGTGCAGCAGCACCGGGACGTGCTCCTGGTCGCGAACCTGCGGCTCAGCCAGCGTGCCCGGCTGCGCTCCGCGGGCGTCCGCTCCATCGACGACCTCGCCGCGCGGCGCGAGCCCGTCCCCGGTTTGTCAGACGCCACGCTGGCGACCCTGCAGGGGCAGGCCCGGCTGCAGATCGCCCCCCGGGCTCCCGGCCGGCCACTGAACTGGGAGATCATCAACCCGGCCGCCCTCGCGGCGCTGCCCGCACCCGATGCGGGGGACATCTTCTTCGACTTCGAGGGTGACCCGCTCTACCAGGAGGCCGGCAACGGAGCGTGGGGGCTGGACTATCTGTTCGGTCTGGCCCTGCCGGACGATACCTTCCGCACCTTCTGGGCGCACGACCACGCCGAGGAACGTCAGGCCCTGATCGACTTCCTGGAGTATGTGCGGGAGCGCCGTTCGCGGCATCCGGGGCTCCACATCTACCACTACGCCCCCTACGAGCGCACCCACCTGCTCGGCCTTGCCGCCCGGCACGGGGTCGGCGAAGAAGCGGTCGACGACCTAGTGCGCCGGAATGTGCTCGTTGACCTCTACCCGATCGTGCGGCAGGGCTTGCGCATCGGCAGCCGCAGCTACTCGCTCAAGAAGCTCGAACCGCTCTACATGGGGCTCGAGGAACGCGAGGGCGTGGCCAACGCCGCCGACTCGATCACCGAATACGTGCGCTCGCGCACCCTGTTGGCCGCCGGCCAGACGGATGCCGCGGAGCAGATTCTCACGGACATCGCCCGTTACAACGCGTACGACTGCCGTTCCACCCTGCGCCTGCGCGACTGGTTGCTGGCCCGCGCGGCCGAGCAGCCGGGCGCCACCGCAGCGTCGCCGGCGACCCTGGCAGGCGTGCCCCTGCCGGTGCGGGAACCGGACCCGGTCTACCTGGAACTCTCCGCGCTGCTTGCCGACGTTCCGCCGGCCGAGCGCACCGCCGACCAGACCGCGCTCGCCCTCGCCTCGGCGGCGATCGACTACCACCGGCGGGAGCAGAAATCATTCTGGTGGGACCACTACAGTCGCCTGGGCGCGCCCGTGGACGACTGGGCGGACACCAGGGACGTGCTCATCGTCGAAACAGCAGCCCTGCACCTGGGCTGGCACCGGGAAGGCCGCCAGTCGCTCGACCGCCGGGTACTGCGCCTGACCGGGGCACTCGCGCCGGGCAGTTCGCTCAAGGTCGGGCAGCAGCCGTTCCTGCTCTACGACCTGCCCTACCCGCCGATCAGCCGCAGCGACGCCCCCGGAGTGCGCACCGCGCACAACAGGGCGACCATCATCGACGTGATCGACGAGTCGGTCTATTTGGTCGAGGAGGTGCTCGAACGCGATGCACCCGCCCACCGGGAAATGCCGATCGCCCTCACCCCCGGCACTCCGCCGCCAGCCGGTAGCCAGGTGACCGCGATCGCGGAGTGGGGCCGCGCCGTGCTCTCCCGGTGGCCGGAACCGCTGCCGGACGCGGCCTTCGACCTGCTGCGCCGACGCCCGCCCCGGTTGCTCGGGGCAAGCGGCCCGACGCAGCCCCTGGTGCAGCCACCGGCGCGCCCCGGCGACGGCGAGGGTGATGGTGAAGGGGATGTGCGCACCGCCATCCGGGACACCCTGCTCGTGCTCGACCGGTCCTACCTCGCGGTGCAGGGCCCGCCCGGAACCGGCAAGACCTTCGTCGGCTCGAGGGTGATCGCCGACCTCGTCGTGCGGCACGGCTGGCGCGTCGGCGTCGTCGCGCAGTCCCACGCCGCGGTCGAGAACATGCTCCGCGCCGTACTCGCCGCCGGAATCGACGCGGGGCTGGAGCCCGGCCAGGTCGGGAAGAAGGCGAAAAAGGGCGACGAGACAAAGCCGGTGCCGTGGACCCTCCTGGATACCAAGACCTTCGCCCGGTTCACCGGCCAGTCCGGCGGCTGGGTGCTCGGCGGCACCGCCTGGGACTTCAGCAACGCCGACCGGGTGCCGCGGGGCTCCCTCGACCTGCTCGTGATCGACGAGGCCGGCCAGTTCTCCCTCGCCAGCACCATCGCAGCTGCCGTCGCGGCCGAACGCCTGCTGCTGCTCGGCGACCCGCAACAGCTGCCGCAGGTCAGCCAGGGCACGCACCCCGAACCGGTCGACGGCTCGGCTCTGGGCTGGCTCAGCGACGGACACCAGGTGCTCCCGCCGGAATTCGGCTACTTTCTGAAGACCAGCTGGCGCATGCATCCGAGGGTCTGCGCTCCGGTGTCGGCGCTGTCCTACGAGGGGCGGCTGCGCTCGCACCCCTCCGATCGCCGACTCGAGGGAGTGGAGCCGGGCCTGCACCCGATGCCCGTGCCGCACCGGTTCAACTCCACCTCGTCGGTGGAGGAGGCCGAAGCCGTGGTCTCACTGGTGACCGGTCTGCTCGGCCGACCCTGGACATCCGGTGGCCGGTGCGCATCGCTGGCGCAGGGCGACGTGATCGTCGTGGCGCCCTACAACGCGCAGGTCGAGCTGCTTCGCCGCCACCTCGTGCAGGCCGGTCTGGGTGACGTGCCGGTGGGCACCGTCGACAAGTTCCAGGGCCGGGAGGCGGCGGTCGCCGTGATCTCGCTTGCCGCCTCCGCGGCAGAGGACGTGCCGCGCGGCCTCGAGTTCCTGCTCCTGGCAAACCGGCTCAACGTGGCCATCTCCCGTGCCCAGTGGGCGGCCTGGCTGGTCTACTCGCCGGCCCTGACCGAGACCCTGCCCTCGAGTGTGGAGAGTCTGGCCCAGCTGAGCGCGTTCATCACCCTGGTCACGCCCGCCCGGGCCTGACTCCGGCGTCGAAGCCTGACCCACGAAAAGGCACCCTCACTCCGGCATGATTCGCGCGGATTGAAGGTGCCTTCGGTCGGGGGTGCTACTCGGCGTCGAGGTCCGTTTCGAGGAGCTTGACGAGGGATTCGAGAGCCACATCGGCTCCGTCGCCCTCGGCGCGCAGCACAACGATGTCGCCATTGGCGGCACCCAGGCTCATCAGCGACAGGATGCTGGAGGCATCCATCGCGTCCTCGGCCGGGTCGGTCTCGAGGGCGATGGTGACCTCGAGGGTCAGGTCGCCGACGGCCGCCGCGAAGATGGATGCGGGGCGTGCGTGCAGGCCGACGCGGCTCGCGATGGTGGCTTTACGTTCGGACATGGTTCCTCCTAATTGGTGCCCGGCGAAGGGGTGGCTCGCCGGCGATGATGCGATGCGACGTAGATCCGAAGCGGCTAGAGACCCAGCTCTTCAAGTATGGGCAATCCGGCGCGCACGCGGGTACGCGCTTCGTCCGAATTACGGGCCGAAACGGCGATCTGGGCAAGTTCCTGCGCCCGTTCGAGCGTCACGGACTTCAACACGGCGCCCACGGCGGACATCGACCGGGCCGTCATAGACAGGGTGTTGACACCCAGCCCGACGAGCACGACGGCGAGAACCGGGTCGGCGGCGGCTTCGCCGCAGACGCCGACGGGCTTGTTGTGGCCCTCGTCTATCGCCCCCGCGACGGTGAGCTGGATCAGCTGAAGCACGGCGGGCTGCCACGGCGAGTTCAGCGCGGCGAGGGTGCCGAGCTGACGGTCGGCGGCCATCGTGTACTGGGTGAGGTCGTTCGTGCCGAGGCTGACGAATTCGGCTTCGGTCAGGATGCTCGCGGAGCGGAGCGCCGCGGAGGGAACCTCCACCATGACGCCGGGGGTCTTCAGCCCGGCGACGCGGCACATGGCGGCGAAGTCGGCGGCCTCGTCGACCGTGGCGATCATCGGTGCCATCACCCAGACCACGGCGGAGGAGGCCTGTGCTGCGGTGGCGATTGCCGTGAGCTGGCGCTTGAGCACGCCGGGGCTGGTCAGGTCGGTGCGGTAACCGCGCACGCCGAGCGACGGGTTGGGCTCCGTGCTGTCGGTGAGGAACGGCAGCGGCTTGTCGGCGCCCGCGTCGAGCGTGCGCACGACGACCTTCTTGCCGGGGAACGCGTCGAACACGCCGCGGTAGGCCACGACCTGCTCGTCGATAGTGGGCTCGATGTCGCGCTCGAGGAAGCAGAACTCGGTGCGGAGCAGTCCGACGCCCTCTGCGCCGGCGGCCGCGGCCTTGACCGCGTCAGCGGCCCCGCCCACGTTGGCCAGCAGCGGAACGAGGTGGCCGTCGGCGGTGGTGCCGGTGCCGTCGAACACGGACAGGCTGGCTGCGACGTGCTCCCACGCCGTGACGGCGGTGCGCTCGTCGTCGCCGGGGTCAACCTGGAGGGTTCCGGCGGCGCCGTCCACGTAGACCTCGGTGCCATCGGTGAGGGCGTCGACGCCGACGGCGGCGACGACGGCCGGCAGGCCGAGGGCGCGGGCGATGATCGCGGTGTGCGACTGCGGTCCGCCGCCGCTGGTGACCAGGGCGAGGATCTTGTTCGGGTCGAGGGTGGCGGTGTCGGCCGGGGCGAGGTCCTCGGCTACGAGAACGAAGGGCTCGTCAGACTGGGGGATGCCGGGGGCGGTGACGCCGCGCAGCTCGGCGACGATCCGGGCCCGCACGTCGAGGACATCCGTGGCCCGCTCGGCCATGTAGCCGCCGAGGTTGTGCAGCATCTCGGCGACGGATGCGCCGGACTCCCAGATCGCGCGTTCGGCGGATGTTCCGGTAACGATTAATTTCACTGCAGCTTTTATCAGCATCGGGTCGGTGGCCATCAGCGCGGTGGCTTCGAGAACCGACTTGCTGGCGCCCGTGGCGGCTTCGGCGCGACGCTGAAGCTCGGTTTGCACCACCTTGGCGGCCGTCCGCAGCTCTGCCGTTGCGACTTCGGGTGTAGTCGCCGCATCCAGGCGTTCACCTGCCGGGGGTTCGCTGATCGGTTTGGGCATCTGGCGAACGGATCCGATGATCCGGCCGGGGCTTACGCCTACACCAGTGAAATTCTGCACGGGACAACCTCTATTCTTGCGCAGCAAAAATACTGCGCTATTGATGCTACGCGTCGGCCGCCCCGATTTTCTCGGAGCGGCCGACGTGCGGTTAAGCGTTGACCAGGGCGGGCGCTGCTGCGTCCGCGGTGACCAACGGTGTCTTTCGAGCGTATCGCTTCAGCGCGATCACCAGGATGGCCGTGACGACGGTTCCAATCGCGATCGCCAGAGCGAAGAGTGCGAAGCTGTCGATGGCGAAGAAGACGAACATTCCGCCGTGCGGGGCCTTCGAGGTGACGCCCCAGGCCATCGAGAGAGCACCGGTCACGCCGGCGCCCACCATGGAGGCCGGGATCACGCGGAGCACGTCTGCGGCAGCGAACGGGATGGCGCCTTCGGAGATGAACGACGCACCCAGGAGCCAGGCTGCCTTGCCGTTTTCGCGCTCGGCGACAGTGAACAGTCGGCGGTCGAGCACCGTGGCCAGGGCCATGGCGAGCGGCGGAACCATGCCCGCGGCCATGACCGCGGCCATGATCTGCCACGGAGCCTGGTTGGCCATGGTTGCGGTGCCGAGACCGGCGACGGCGAAGGCGTAGGCAACCTTGTTGACCGGTCCGCCGAGGTCGAACCCCATCATGAGGCCCAGGATCAGGCCGAGCAGGATGGCGGAGGCGCCGGTCATGCCGGACAGCCACTCGTTCAGGGCGGTGGTCAGCAGCGCAATGGGGCCACCGAGCACGAGGAACATCAGGCCCGAGGCGACGATCGACGCGACCAGCGGGATGATGACGACAGGCATCAGGCTGCGAAGCCAGCGCGGCACGTCAAGCTTGTTGAAGCTGGCGGCTGCGACACCGGCCAGCAGACCACCGGCGATGCCGCCGAGGAAACCGGCACCCATGAACCCGGCGACGGCACCGGCGACGAAACCGGGGGCGATTCCGGGACGGTCGGCGATCGCGTAGGCGATGTACCCGGCCAGGGCCGGAACCAGGAAGCCCATCGACAGCGCGCCGATCTTGAAGAAGACCGCTCCCAGATAGGTGAGTATGCCGCCTTCCGGCAGGTTGAACAGGTTGTTCTCCAGGGTGACCGTGTCGGCGACCTCGGTGATCTCGTAGCCTCCGAGGAGGAATCCGAGGGCGATCAACAGACCTCCACCGGCGACGAACGGGATCATGTAGCTGACACCGGTGAGCAGGGCGCGCTTGACCTTCTGCCCGAAGTGCTCGCTGGTCTCCTCGGCCTCGGCCGCACCGACGGTGCCGCCGACGCGGCGGGCGTTGGGGTTCTGGGCGGCGGCCAGGGCATCGTGGATGAGCTTGGCCGGTTCGTCGATGCCGCGTTTGACGGGCACCTGGATGACGGGCTTCCCGGCAAAGCGCTCGCGACCGCGAACGTCGACGTCGACGGCGAAGATGACCGCGTCGGCCGCGGCGATGACGGCCGGGTCGAGCATCGTGAGGCCGGCCGAGCCCTGGGTTTCGACCTGCAGGTCAACGCCGGCGGCCTTCGCCGCGGCAACGAGCGATTCGGCGGCCATGTAGGTGTGCGCGATGCCGGTCGGGCAGGCGGTCACAGCGACGATGCGCTTGACACCGGCGGATGCCGCGGGCGTGCTTCCGACGTCGGCGCCGGCGACGCCGCCGGCGGCCACGGGAGCGGGGGAGACGACGCTGGTGACCAGTTCGACGATTTCGGCCTGGGTCTTCGCGGCGCGCAGCGCGGCGGTGAAGGGGGCCTGCATCAGCGAGCGGGCGAGCTTGGCCAGGATCTTGAGGTGTTCCTGGTCCGCGCCCTCGGGAGCGGCGATCAGGAAGACGAGGTCCGCGGGACCATCGGCGGCGCCGAAGTCGACCGGCGAAGTCAGTCGGGCCAACGCCAGCGTCGGCTCGGTGACGGCTGCCGAACGGCAATGCGGGATGGCCAGGCCGCCGAGGATGCCGGTTGCCGTCTTCGCTTCGCGAGCGAGGGCATCCGCGTAGAGGCTCTCGATCTCGGTGGCGCGGCCGGCGCCGACGACGAGCTCGGCAAGATGCCGGATTACGCTCGAGGGTGCGGCTCCGAGGTTCTTATCCAGAGCGACAAGCTCCGGGGTGATCAGTGCACTCACTGGACATCCTCCTTTGGATGGGTGTTGAGCGACGTCAGGGTGACATCGCCCGGTCTGGTTTGGTGCATTGCCGGAACGGTTGATCCGGGCAGGGACGCGGCTGCGGCCCCGTGGGCTGCGGCCTGGCGGAGAGAGTCGGGGGCGGAGCCGCCGGCGATGCTGCTGAGCAGGTAGCCGGCCAGGGAGGAATCGCCGGCTCCGACGGTGCTGCGGGCGACGATCGGCGGCGTTTTCGCGAGCCAGGCGCCGTCTTCGGTGACCAGCACGGCACCCTGGGAGCCGAGGGTGGCCAACACGGCGCCAACGCCGGTGGCGACGAGACGCTCGGCGGCGCGGGCCACGAGCACCGGATTGCCCTCGAGGCTCTCCGGGTCGCGGATGCCGGTGAGCTCGGCCAGTTCTTCGGCGTTGGGCTTGATCAGGTCCGGTCCGGCCGTGACGGCGGCGGCGAGGGGTGCGCCAGACGAGTCGACGGCCACCCGAGGGGCGCTCGCGCCGAACCGGGTGCGGAGCTCCCGGGTGATGTCGGCGTAGAAGTCGACGGGCACTCCAGGCGGCAGCGATCCGGCCAGCACGAGCCAACTGGCACCCTCCGCCTTCTCCATCACGAGTTCGATCAGGTCGCTCTGCTGCGCGGCGGTCAGTACCGGTCCGGGTACGTTCACCTTGGTGGTGGTGCCGTCGATCTCGGTCAGCGCGATGTTGCTCCGGATCGTGGCGCCGATCGGCATGCCGAGGTGGGGCACCCCCGCGGCCCGAAGGGCCACCAGAACGGGGTCCAACTCGTCGCCGGGGAGGATGGCGAGGCTCAGGATGTCCGAGGCCTTGAGGGCGCGAACGATGTTCACGCCCTTACCGCCTGGTTCCTCGCGGGATGAACCGGCGCGCTGAACTTCGCCGCGGGCCAGCGGGGCGCGGAGCTCGATGGTGCGATCCAGGCTCGGATTCGGGGTAAGCGTGATAATCACGCGATCACAACCTCAACGTCGGCCGCGGCGAGGGCTGCGGCAAGTTCATCTGATGGGAGAGCGTCCGTGATCAGCACGTCCATGTCGCCCAGGGCCGCGAAGCGGATCAGGGTTTCCTTGTCGAGCTTGGAGGAATCGGCCAGTGCGACAACACGACGGGCCGAACGGACGATGGCTGTCTTCACGGCGGATTCAACGGCATCCGGAGTGCTGAAACCGAATTCGGCGTGCACGCCGTTGGCGCCGACGAAAGCGATGTCGGGCCGCAACGAATCGAGCTGGGCGATGGTGCTGGGACCGACGACGGCGCGGGTGAGGCCGCGCACGCGGCCGCCGAGGATATACAACGAGATGGCGTCGTTGCCGGCGAGTTTCGTGGCGATCGGCACCGCGTTGGTGATGACCAGGAGTTCGTCACCGGGGGCTGCCGGGGTCCAGTCGAGCAGGAGGTCGGCGAGCAGCTCGGTCGTGGTGCCGGCATCCAGCAGGACGGAGCCGGTCTGGCTCGAGGGAATCATGGTGAGGGCGGCGGCCGCGATGCGCTGCTTCTCGTCCTGCCGCTGCGTCTGGCGTTCCTCGAGGCTGAGCTCGGACATGCTCTGCCGGTCGAACGCGACTGCGCCGCCGTGAACCCGGCGCAGCTGGCGGGCGCCCTCGAGGCTGTCGAGGTCGCGCCGCACCGTTTCGGGGGTGACATCGAAGCGGGAGGCGAGATCGCTGACCGTGACCCGGTTCGAACTGGTGACCAGATCGACGATCAGGGCCTGACGTTCTTCGGCGAACATGGCGACCTCCTCGACGCTGAGTGGCCGAAACCACGAATTTGTAGAATATAAAAACTTTACCTGTGTTTGTTTTTGTTTGTCAAGAAAAACAAAGACAAACAAAGAACTTGCTGCCCAGTGTCGACCGGGCTCGCCCGGTGCTGCCCGGTGCCGCCGGGTGTCGGCCGTCGGCGATAACGTGAATGGCATGAAGATCCTGCACACGTCCGACTGGCACATCGGGCGAACCTTCCACACCCATTCGACCCTGGATGCCCTGCGTCAGGTGCTGGATGCGCTGGTGGAGGTGGTGCGGCAGCGCCGGATCGACGTGGTGGCGGTGGCCGGCGACATCTTCGACTCGGCCATGCCGTCGGCCGAGAGTTACACGCTGCTCGCGGCGGTGCTGCGGGAAATCAAGCAGGCAGGGGCCACGGTGGTGATGACCAGCGGCAACCACGACTCCGCCACCCGCCTCGGCTTCCAGGCGGAGTGGGCCGCACTCGCGGGCGTCCATGTGCTGACCCGGCCGGAGCATTTCCTCGAACCGGTCACCGTGCCGGACGAGCACGGGCCCGTGCACTTCTATGGCATCCCCTACCTGGAGCCGGCGCTGGTCCGGCACCTCAGCGTCTTTCACGGGCCGGCAGACGAACCGCTCAGGACCCACGAGCAGGTGCTCACCGTCGTGATGCAGCGCATCCGCGATGACCTGGCCGCGCGCGGCGGGCGATCGGTGGTGCTCAGCCACTGCTTCGCGGCGGGAGTGCCCGCGGCCGCGGCGGCCGATGCCGTGCGGGACATCACCGCGGGCGGCCTCGATCTGGTGCCCGTGTCGGTCTTCACAGGACCGGACTACGTCGCCCTCGGCCACATCCACGGGCGAGCCCACCTCACCGACCGCGTGCGCTACTCGGGAGCACCACTGCACTACTCCTTCTCGGAGGCCGGCAAACCGCGGGGCTGCTGGCTGGTCGAGCTCCAGGGCGGCCCTGCCGCCGACATCGAATGGATCGAGCTTCCGGTTCCGCGGCGACTCAGCGTGCTCACCGGCGAGATCGAACAGCTCCTGACCGATGACGCCTGGGCCGAGTTCGAGCCCGACTGGGTGTCGGCCATCCTGACCGACCAGGTGCGTCCCCTCGACGGCATCCGGCGCCTGCAGAAACGATTCCCGCACTGCGTCACGCTCGAGCATCGGCCCGCTGTCGTCGTCGACTCGGATGCCGTCAGCTACGGTGAGCGCATCGACCGCCAGAGTGACCGCGAGATTGTCGCCGGGTTCCTCGAGTTCGTGCGCAACGGGGTCGGCCAATCCGATTTCGAACGCGACCTGGTGGCGGAACTCCTCACCGAGGGTGACCTGAGGGAGCTGAGCCGATGAAGATCAAACGTCTGCGGATCGCCGGATTCGGCCCCTACAAGAACGAACAGGTGATCGACTTCGAGCGCTTCGATGCCGATGGAATCTTCCTGATCACCGGCAAGACCGGGGCCGGCAAGTCCAGCATCCTCGACGCCGTCTGCTTCGCCCTCTACGGCAGCGTGCCGCGCTATGAGGGAACGGAGTCCCAGCTGCGCAGTGACCACTGCGAACCGGATGACCCTACTTTCGTGGAGCTGGAATTCGCGCTGCACGAGAACGACTACCGCATCTATCGCACACCCAGGTACGAGAAGAACAAGAAGCGCGGCCCGGGCACGACCATGTCACCGCCCGACGCGCGCCTCGACATCCGTGACCTGCACGACGACCGGGACACCCCTGAGGGCTGGCGCAGCGTGGCGACCCGTCCGGTCGACGTCGGGCATGAGCTCAGCCGCATCCTGCCGCTCAAGCAGGACCAGTTTCTGCAGGTGATCCTGCTGGCCCAGAACCGGTTCCAACGGTTCCTGCTGGCCAAGACCGATGACCGGCGAGGGGTGCTGCGTACCCTCTTCGGCACCGCCCGGTTCGAGCATCTCGAACTCGGGCTGATCAGCCGGCGCAAGTCGCTCGATGATGCGCTGGAATCCGTGCGCCAGCGCCTGGCCGGCCTGGCGGCCACCGCGTCCCGGCACTTGCAGCGCGAAGACCTGCCCGGCAACGACTCCGATGACGCGCCCGGCAGTCGCGACCGGACCTGGTTCGACGCCGCCCTGGCGGAGCTGGACGAGCTGCTGGCCGAGGCGTCGGCGGGGGCCGACCGGGCCACGTCGGCGCTGGAGTTGGCCGCCGCAAACGTGCAGGCCCAGGAAGACCTGCGCAGCCGGCAGGACCGCCGCAACGAAGCTCACTCGGCCCTGGTCGTTCTCGAGGCCCGGCAGGGGGCGGTCGCCCTTGACCGGGCGGCCGTGCTGGCCGCGAACCGGGCGTCCCGCGTGTGGCCGGCGCTCCGCACGCGTAGGGAGGCGGAGGAAGCGCTCGAACGTGCCCTGATCGGCGAATCGTACGCGCACGGCGCCTGGCGTGAGTATCAGGACGACCCAGGTCTGGTGGAAACGACGGAGAGCCTCAAAGCCGTCATCGAGAATCTCCTGGGCCGGCTCGGATCGTTGAAAGACGTTCTCGACGTCGAACGGCTGCTGCCCGGCATCGAGGCCAATATCGTGACGCTGCAGGAGGAGCTCGCCCTGCACGTGGCATCCGTCGCGCAGACCCAGGCGCTCCTGGACGAGCTGCCGGACCGGCTGGACGAGGTCGACGAGGCCCTGGCGGCGGCGGCGCTGGCGGCGGCCCGCGAACCCGAGGCGCGCGCCCAGGCGGAGCGGCTGCGGGCGGCCGTGGAC